>JAKPMS010000178.1 GCA_029548805.1 Spirochaetota bacterium
TTTTATAACTGCTGCACCGGAAACTCCCATAATAACCATGCCAATAGCGTAAGCACTTTGGTGGAGCCCGGCCAGGCTGTAAGTCATGGCAAACTCCTTTTGAAGCCTGGGGGCCATGGGTCCTATCATGGTAAGGGTAAAAGAAAAAAGGGCTACAACCAGGTAAAGTGAAAACAGGTAGGCATTGCGCTCAAGTTTAATGTTTTTATGCATAAGGCCTATAACATATCCCCAAATGCCTTTCTTGGTCCAAGCCTTGAGCCATGCTTTTGGCATTGACTATGTGTAAGGCCAGTCTTTATAAAGAAAGGCATGAAAAGAGATTTGACAAAAGGCAGTATTACCGGCAACTTGTTGGCCATGTCCATACCAACCATGCTTGGAATGCTTGGACAGACCCTGTACGACGTAGTGGACATGATATGGGTGGGCCGCATTTCCGGCAAGGCTGTTGCCGGAGTGGCCCTTTTCAGCACCATATTCTGGCTTGTAGAAGTATTAAACGAAATCATAGGCACCTCCTCTGTATCCCTAATAACACAAAGCTACGGAGCTGGCGATATACAAAGAACACGCAGAATTATTGAACAGACAATAGTTTTCAAGGCTTTTGTTGCAGTTATTGCAGCTCTGATTTTTTATGTCAGCCTGGAAACACTTGTGCGCTTTTTCTCGAATGACCCCGAAGTGGTATCTAGCGCCCTCAACTACGGCCGGATAAGAATTTTCTTTCTGCCGGTATTTTTTATGACTTACAGCTGCTTTACAGCCTTGCGCTGCACCGGAGACCCCAAAAGCCAGATGTGGATCATGCTGGTCGCATCCATACTGAATTCAATACTGGATCCAATTCTTATGTTCGAAAAAGTGCCGTTTATAGGAATAAGAGACTTTGGACTTGGAGTGTTCGGAGCGGGCCTTGCCACGGTAATTTCCATAATTGCGGCTTTTATGCTTGGCTTTGGGCTTCTTGTGTCAAAGCATTCCAGGATAAGGCTCAGCCTCAGGGGGCTTTTTCGCCTTGACCCGGCAATAGACAGAAAGCTGCTTACTATAGGGCTCCCCAGCGGCGGAGAGCTGCTGGCCAGGCAGCTGGCGGGTTTGCTTACCACCAAGTTTGTTGCCTTTTACGGTACAGCAGCCATTGCGGCCCTGGGCATAGGCAACCGCCTTGGAGGGCTGGTATTCATGCCGCTTTTTGGGCTTATGTCTGGCGGAGGCACCATAGTCGGGCAAAACCTGGGAGCAGAAAACATAGAAAGGGCAGAAAAAACAGCCAAGGCCGCATCCCTGTTTGGCGGCCTCGTTGTAAGCCTGATAATGGGCATGGCCATTATATTTCCTCATCAGGTAATGAAAATTTTTGTGGATTCCGTTGAAACAATAGAAGCGGGCGTATCCATGATACGCATTATGGGCTCTTCTTTTATAATAGTGAGTTTTGCAATAGCCCTGGGCTGTGTTTTTGCCGGCTCCGGTTACAACCTTCCATTTTTGCTTTCTTCAATTTTGGGTCGATGGGGAGCCCAAATCCCGTTCCTTCTGCTTACAGTATATGTGTTGCCGCGCTTTGGCCTCAAGCTGGGGCTTAACGGCATTTGGCTAAGCTTTCTGTTTTCTGAAGTAACAGAAGCCCTTGTCATTTTGTATTACTACCGACAAGGAAAATGGAAAAAGGTCCGGGTATAAAAAAAGCGGCCCAAAAACTATGGGCCGCCCACGAGTTTACAGTCTGGACACCAGATGTTTTAAAAAGCGGTATGACTTGTCTACAGAAGCTATGTTGAGTCTTTCATCCGGCGAATGGGGATATTCTATGCTTGGCCCAAAGGAAATCATGTCCCAATGCGGAAAGCGCGGCCTGAACAAACCGGTTTCCAGTCCGCCATGGGTAGAAGCAACACTGGGATAAGAGCCGAAAAGCTCCTTGTAGCTTTCTTTTGCCTTGGCTAAAAGCGGGCTTGCCGAATTCGGGCTCCATGCGAGGGTTCCTTCCGGATCGTTCATGTCTACAGACCAATCCTTTGTGGACATGCTTTCTAAGCGCTTTTTTACGAGTGCAGTAAGGTTTTCTTTGTCAGAGTCTGAAGAGCTTCTGATCATTACGGTAATATCCGCATTAAAACCAGCTTCATGGGCATAAACCTTAAGCACACCCATGTTCAGGGATGTGCGAATCTGGCCTGGCATATCCGGTTCCATGGACTGAAGGCCGTTGGGTATGGTTCCAAGCAGAGTCAATAGGCTTTCTGTTTTATCCTTTCCAAGCACTTTTTCCGGCTGACCTATGACAGAAGCCATATTTACAGTCAGGCCAGGGTCCTTGATCCCAAGGGCTACCCGTGCTGCAGCAGTTTCCTTGTTTATGGTATTTTTGAATGTTTCAAGCTGGCTTTGGGGCAGGCCTACTACAGCCACGGAGTCCCTGGGGATGGCATTGGATGCGCTGCCTCCGGAAAGCTCCGACAGGTACAGCGCTTGTTTGCTGTCTGACAGCAGCCTTGCCAACAGCAAATTGGCATTGGCCCTGCCTTTGTTTATATCCACTCCGGAATGGCCGCCCAGGAGGCCCCCAAGCTCCAGCTTAAGCCAGACCAGCCCGGGAGGGCAGTTTTCTGCAGGGCTGGACAATCTGGTCTGAAGGCGCAAGGAGCCGGCGCAGCCAATGGTTAGCTCATCAGCGTCCTCTCCATCAAGGTTCAAAAGTATGGAACCGTTTACAAAGCCGGGCTCCACAGCGGCCGCCCCAGACATTCCATCTTCTTCATCCACAGTAAACAGGCATTCCAGAGGGCCGCTGCGTAGCTCCGGCTCCACCATAAGTGCCATGGCCATGGCAAGCCCGATGCCGTTGTCGGCTCCAAGCGTTGTATCTGTTGCTATAACCCAGGCAGGGTCTTTAGGGTCTATCCTGGGAAGTATAGGGTCTTTTAAAAAATCATGATCGGAATTTGCGGCTTTTTGAGGCACCATATCCAAGTGCGCCTGCAAAATTATACCGGGTGATTTTTCCTTGCCGGGGCTTGCAGGGCGGTAAAGGGCAATATTTCCGGCATTATCCATTTTGTGGCCAAGTCCTTTTTCTTTTGCCCATGCTATTATAGATTCACCTAGCGCTTTTTCATGGTGGGAAGGATGCGGAATAGCACATATGGCGGCAAAACGCTCCCAAACTGCTTCCGGTTTCAATGTAGCAATGCTCATAACAGTAGCTCCTTTTTGTGGCTTAAGAACTAATATATCATAGATATTCATTAATAATGATTACAATAGACATAAAAGTTGCAAATCTTAAAACTCTGTAGTTCCCCAAAGATTAGTGCATTTCAGGATAAGCACATTATATTGTATAACGATGCCCTGTCCTATACATTATATAGTAGCGTTTTTGGCGAAAAAAGCTGTTACACCAAGCTTTGGAGAACTACACTTTTTTACTTGCCCTGGTATCCAGGAAGTTTTATGATTAAGAAATGACAAAAGAAAAACTTGAGCAATATGATTCAGGCGAAATCATATTCCGGGAAGGCGAGCCCGGAAACAAAATGTATGTTTTGATGGCCGGTGCGATTGAATTAAAAAAGAAGCTGGACAAGGGTGAAACCCTGATAAAAACCATATGCGAGCCCAACGACTTTTTTGGAGAAATGGCACTTATAGATGACAAACCCCGGTCGGCAACAGCTATCAGCGTCAAAAGAAGCAATATTCTTGTTGTTGACGGAGCTGCTTTTGAAGCCATGATACTCAACAACGGCAAATTCGCCCTTAAAATCATAAAAGTATTGTCGGAGCGCATACGCCGCTAAAACGAACAGGTATCTGATCTTTTAGAAACCATGCCCAGAGAACGTATAGCCAGGGGCATGACCGACTTTGCGCTTCTGAATGGAGAGCGCATTCATGAAGGTGCAATTAAAGTCAGCCTGGAAGCCATGCTAAGTTGGATAAACAAAAGAATGGGTATTGCTTTGGAAGAAGCGAACTTGGCAATTAACAGGCTGCTTAAGCTGGAATCCATTTCCTGGGCTCCAACCAGCATAAAAACCCATGAGTACCTGGTATTGCCAAAAAGTTTTATAGAAGCCAATGAAAGGCGCAATCGTAACTGATTCCGGCGTCATGGGCAGCCCTGGCTCTGGCTGCAAATCTTTATCCGGCATGAACATATTAAATTCAAAAT
>JAKPMS010000180.1 GCA_029548805.1 Spirochaetota bacterium
CCGGTAAGAAGGGTGCTTGTAGGATAAAAGCTCTTCATGTCCGGAGTTTCTTCCGGCCAGCCCATGGTACTGAATGGCCATAGCCAGCTAGAAAACCAGGTGTCCAGTACGTCTTCATCCTGTTTAAGGCTTTTGGAGCCGCATTTTGGGCAGCTTTCTGGGCTTTCTTTGGCCACTATTGTTTCATTGCAATCTTCACAGTACCAGGCGGGAATACGATGGCCCCACCATAATTGCCGGCTTATGCACCAGTCCCTTATGTTTACAAGCCAATTTTCGTAAGTGTTCTCCCAGCGCTGCGGAAAAAACCTTACTTCGCCCGCACGCCATGCTGCAAGGGCCTTGTCTGCCAAAGGCTTCATTTTTACAAACCATTGTTTGGACAGATATGGCTCCACAATATTGTGGCATCTGTAGCAATGCCCAATGGCATGCTGTATTTCTTCTTTTTTAAGAAGCAGCCCGGCAGCTGTCAGGTCTTCTACCACAAGTTTCCTGGCATCCTTTACTTTTAATCCCCGGTATCGCTCCGGAACATTGTCGTTAAGGCTGCCGTCCGGGTTAAGAATATTGAGCATGGGCAAGTCATGGCGTTTGCCGACCTCAAAGTCGTTGGGATCATGGGCAGGAGTGATTTTTACAAGCCCGGTGCCAAATTCCATGTCTACATAAGTGTCCGCAACAAGAGCTATGGCCCTGTTTGCCAGCGGCAGCATGACTTTTTGCCCGGAAAGAGCCTTGTACCGGCTGTCTTCCGGGTGAAAAGCCACGGCAGTATCGCCCAAAAGGGTTTCCGGCCTGGTGCTAGCAATTACAATATGCCCTGGACAGCCTGCCGGCGGGTCTATTACTTCGTAGCGTATATGATACATGGCGCCGGCTTCGTCAATATGGTCCACTTCATCATCGGACAGAGCTGTCCCGCAGGACGGGCACCAGTTCACTAGGTACTCGCCCTTGTATAACAGCCCGCGCTCGTACAGCGTTACAAAAACGTCCCTTACAGCCCTGGAAAGCCCTTCATCCAGGGTAAAGCGCTCCCTGCTCCAGTCGCAGGAAGAGCCTATTTTTTGAAGCTGCCGCTTGATTATGGAGTGATGTTCCCTGGCCACCTTCCAGGTTTCTTCCACAAATTTTTCCCTGCCCAAGTCCTGCCTGTGAATGCCTTTGGCCTGCAATTTTTTTTCTACAACATGCTGGGTTGCTATTCCAGCATGGTCGGTGCCAGGCAACCACAGCACCGCTTCTCCGCACATTCGGTGAAAGCGCATAAGGATGTCGGGCATGGAATTGTTAAGTCCGTGCCCCATATGCAGCACCCCGGTTACATTGGGCGGCGGCATAACCATTACAAAAGGTCTATGCCCTTTTGGCTCATCAGGCAAAAAGCAGCCCTCTTCCATCCATGTTGAGTAAATGCGGTCTTCAAAATCTTTGGGAGCAAAAGCTTTGGCTAGCTCAATGGCTTTCATTATAAGGGTCCTCCGGCTTGGGGTGCGTTGTTTAGAATACCAAAAAGCCATGCCTGTTGCAAAGGGGCTAATACAAGTTCAATATCCTTGCGCGCGATTTGCCATTGGTGTAAACTTGTGGCGTAGTTTTAGGAGGTCTTTAATGGAAATTCTGGAAAAATATGCGGAGCTGCTTGTTAAAGTGGGAGTTAATATTCAGAAAAGCCAAAGCCTGGTTATTTCTTCACCTATTGAATGCGCCGACTTTGTGCGCTTGGTTCAGACCCGGGCGTATAAAAGCGGAGCAAAAGAAGTTGTTATGCGCTGGACAGACGAAAAGTCGGACAAAATTACCTTTGATTTGGCTGATGATGCCATATTTGACAGCATTCCGGAATGGGTCAAAGTTTTTTTTAACCATTATTCCGATACAGAAGCGGCATTTCTTCATATTGCAGCATCGGACCCTTCTTTAATGAAGGATGTAGACCCCAAACGCATTTCAAGGCTTACCAAAGCCAGAAACATAGCCCTTGAGCACTATATAGACAGGCAGATGAGCAACAAGCATGTATGGTGTGTTGCATCCGTTCCAACCCTTGCCTGGGCCAAAAAGGTTTTCCCGTCCCTGAGCGACAAGGAGGCCATGAACGCCTTGTGGAACGCAATTTTCAAGTCTGTAAGGGCAGACAGCCCCGACCCTGTAGCGGCATGGAAAACACACGGAAAAAACCTGCAAAAGCGCACAGATTTTTTGAACAAGGCCCAGTTCAAGACATTAAAATATAAAAACAGCCTGGGCACAGATCTTGTAATAAGCATGCCCAAAAACCATATATGGTATGGCGGCGGAGAAAAAAGCAGCAAGGGCTATGAAGTGATTGCCAATATGCCAACAGAAGAGGTATTTACCATGCCCCATAAGGCCGGAGCAAACGGTAAGATCGTTGCTTCGCTTCCGCTCAACTATAACGGAAACCTGGTAGAGAAGTTCTGGTTTGTTTTTAAAGATGGACTGGTAACGGATTACGGGGCAGAAAAAGGGATGGAAACCCTAAAAGAGCTGTTGGGAATAGATGAAGGGGCCAAAAGGCTGGGAGAAGTGGCCCTGGTACCATACGACTCGCCCATTTCCAAGCAGGGCATACTTTTTTACAACACCCTTTTTGACGAAAATGCTTCCTGCCATTTTGCATTGGGCAAAGCTTACCCCACTTGCATAAAAGGCGGAGAAGACATGGACAAAAAGGCGCTGGCAGCAAACGGAGTCAATGATTCACTTATACATGTGGACTTTATGGTTGGCACAAAGGATATGGAAATTAGCGGAATAAAGGAAGATGGAACCGAGTTGGCCATTTTCCGCAACGGCAACTTTGCAATATAAGGAGGAGCCCATGGCAGACAAAAACAAGCAGGCCAAAGAGCCCAAAAAAAAGGCCCAAAAAACCCTGATGGAAAAACGCAAGGAAAAAAGGAGCAAAGCCGAACAAAAAAGCGATTCGGAATAGCGCGCAAGCGCGCAATGGAGTTTCCGCAATGACAAAAACCCGCTGTTTTGTAATTCTAAACAGCGGGTTTTTTTATGGATAGGGGCCGGCGCCCATGCGCAGCACCTCTGCTTCTCCGGAGCGCAGGTCCAGAACAGTACCCATAAGTCTTTCGTTTTCTTCACCCGGATCCAGTATAAGGTCCACGCCTTCCAGGTCCTCCAGCTCCCAGCCGCCGGAAAAAAGTAATTCCTCCGGGAACTCGGGCTCCGGCAGATTTTTTTTAATCATGCTATGTTTTGCGGTCAGGGACAAAAGGGGCATGCCAAGGGCTTCTATTATGTCAAAAGGCACCCTATGCCCGGGTATCCTTACCCCTATTTCTGCCCGCTTCAGTCCAAAATCCTTTGCCAGCCTGTTGGTGCTGGGCAGGATGAACACATATGGGCCGGGTGTAAGGCGCTTGATAAGCCGGAAGGCGGAGCTGTCAATATGGCTAAGCTCCGCTATCTGGGAAATGGAAGAACACATGACAGTTAGCGGCCTGTCCCTGCCCTTGTCAACAAAGCTTTTTAGCCTGGCAATTCCATCTTTGGAAGCAATAGAGCATATTATGCTCCAGCTGGTATCCGTGGGAATAACAACAAGGCCGTTGTTTTTAAGTATATCTGCTGCGCGGCGAATCAGCCTTGCATCAGGGTTTTCCGCAACAATGTATTCGATCATAAAAATCTCCGCTGTATATTAACAGCATGACGGCAATGGTATTCCGTTTTTGCCGCCAAACTGCCCGTCAATAAAGAAATGGCAGCGGAAATAATATCGGTTTAAACCGGCTAGCGCAATGCTACAAGCTCTCTCAGCTCGGAATCGCTAAGCTTTCCTATCCATTTTTCTCCGGCTTTTATAGTAAGCCCGGCCAGTTCCTTTTTGCTTTGTATCATGGCGTCTATTCTTTCTTCTATTGTGTTGCGGGTTATAAGCCTGTGTACAAATACCTTCTGCTTCTGGCCAATTCTGTAAGCCCTGTCTGTTGCCTGGTTTTCTACCGAAGGATTCCACCAAAGGTCGTAGTGTATTACCCTGCTGGCAGCTGTCAGATTGAGTCCGACTCCGCCGGCTTTAAGGCTTACAAGAAAAACCCCTGGCCCTTTGCCGCCCTGAAAGGCATCCACAGCCCTGTCCCTTGCCGCCTTTATCATGGAGCCATGCAGCATATACGGCTTAATGCCAAGCTCCCTGTTTATTATACCGGCCAGTATATCAAGCATCTGTACATATTGGCTGAACACCAGAACCTTCTCTCCGGAATCAAGGGCCGAATCCAGCAGGGCATACAGAAGTCTGGCTTTTCCGGAGCGTTCCGTGGTGCCGGGGCTCTCTTTGTCGTAATTGCGCGGGTGGTTCGCAGCCTGCTTTAGTGCCGTAATAAGGGCCAGGACCAGTGCCAAACGCTCTTCCGGTCCGCTGTTTTCTATAGCGCTAAGGCCCTCGGAACTTATGGCTTCATAAAGCACTAACTGCTCCGGAACCAGCTCCGTGTATTCGTCTATGACTATTTTGTCCGGCAGCTCAGGGGCTATCTCCGGGTCGTTTTTTAGCCGCCGCATGATAAACGGAGAGGTGATTTTCCTAAGCTGAGAGGCAGCCTCCAGGGAGCGGTCCAATTCTATGGCTTGCCTGTATTTAGACGAAAACCATGACAGCCCGCCCAAATAGCCGGGAAGGACAAAGTCAAAAATGCTCCAAAGCTCTGTAAGCCTGTTTTCCACGGGAGTACCCGTAAGCGCAAGCCTGGCCCTGGACGGAATGCCTTTAATGGCCTTTGCCCTTCTGGCTTCCGGGTTTTTAATATACTGGGCTTCGTCTATAATCAGAAGGTCCCAGCTTTTTTGGCTTATTTTTTTAATGTCGCGCAAGGCTGTTTCGTAGCTTGTAAGGCTCAAGTCGGCCGGATGCAGCTTTCTGTTATGGCCATAATACTGGCAAACAGAAAGCTCCGGAGCAAACTTTTCCGCTTCTCGCTGCCAGTTTGTCAAAAGGGAAGCCGGAGCGCAAACAAGGGCTCCTTCTTTTAGCAATCCGCGCTCTTTAAGGGACAAAAGCACTGCCAGGCTTTGGATTGTTTTTCCAAGGCCCATGTCATCAGCCAATAGGCAGCCCATTCCGCTTTCCACATAGGACAATAACCACTGAAAGCCGCGTTCCTGGTATGGCCTAAGTTCGGCTTTTAACCCCATGGGCAGGGCTGCCGGCTTTTTGCCGCGCCCCTGGGCCAGGTCCAGAATGGCCGGAAGTTCCCCGTCGGCTTCCACTTCGTCAGAAAGCCCCAGGCGCAAGCCATCCATAAGGCCCATATCTTCTTTTTTGGAAACAAGCTCCATTATTTTTGCAGCTTCTTTAGGGTCCAGCCTGACCCAGCTGTTTCTGTATCTAACAAGGCGTCTTGCGGATTCAAGGAGCTTTGTAAACTCCTCTATGCTCAGGCGCTCGTCTCCTATGGCAACGGACCAGTCAAAAGCAAAAGCGCTGTCAAGATCCAGAAAACTGATATAGTTTTTTTTGTACTCGGTACGCAAAACAGCCCTTGGCCTTAAAAGCTTTGCCAATTCCTTTGGTAGCTCCAGCTGCACTCCAAAACGGGACAATATGGGAGAAGCATCCATAATAAAATTGGCCAGGCTGTCTTCGTTCAACTTTACGCTTGCATGTTTGCCAAGCCTGGCCAAATCTGGTACAAAATTGCTCATAAGGGCTGCAAAAGACAGCGCTTTTTGTGCTCCTGGGCCGCCAATGGCTGCAGCCATGTCAAGCCGGATCAGCTTGTCATCCAGTCTTATAGCAGCTGAAAGGCGGTAAACCGGGGCTTCTTCGTCTTTTATGCCGGACCTTACGGGTTTAATGCGCAATAGCAGTGCCTGCTTTTGACCGGCCAGCTCATATACGCTAAGCCATGCAGACAAAGCGGCAGGCAGGCTTTTTAATACAGGCGAAGACATGGTCCGCCTGGCAGGAGCAAAAAGAGACCTTACAACAGGATGGCTGTCTTCTGTTCCGCTTTCCAGATGAAAAGCAAGGGAGCTTACAAAGGCTGTAATATAGGCACTCAGTAAAAGCTCTACGGTAGTTCGCCTGTCAGGGATGAGTCCCGGATTTGAGGCAGCCACAGCCAGCCCTTCAAGCGCAGCCAGCAGGGCTTCCACATCCCTTAAAAAGCCGGCGGCCTTCCATATAACAAGCAGTTTTTGTGTGCTTTTTGTTTTGCTTTCTTTTGCTTCAAGTACCGGTGCGGGCATAAAAGCCCCGGCCCTGCAGATAGAAGCGGCAGCCCTGAACAGTGCCCTGAAAAAACGGTATGACGGGCTACCGTCCGTTTCCTGGCAAGAAACAAAAGCGGCTGCCAGGGACAGTAAATCGCCGTGCTTTAAGTGCCCAAAACCCTCTTTGTAAAAAATGTCTGAATCAATTTTTATATTGTCAAAGCTGTCAAAGCTCCAGCTAAAAAGCGAAGAAGCAAAAACCCTGGAAGCGGGACCGTCCATGGCATTGCTTCCAGGCAATCCCGCAAGGCCGGCTGTCATGGCTGTGTGATGATAAAACAACAGCATGCGGCTTTTAAGGTCAAAGGGGGCTAGGCCTCTGGAAGGCGGCAGCATGGACGGAATGGCACTGTGACTGCTTTGCAGGGCTGGTACTCCGGCCAGGGGATCCCCGCTTCCGCCGGGTGCAGCCCAGGCTTTGCAGCTGCACAAATTGAACGGAGGACTGGTTTTGCGGGTTTTGAAAAGCTCTCCGGAAACAGCAGTTCCTGAAAGCCTGTCTGTATCAATGCCCCTTAGCCTTAAAAGTGTAAATGGGTCCCTGTCAATCTCCTGGGCCAATATATAATATACGGCAGCCTGATGCTTGCACGGTTTGCCGTAATCCGGACAGTTGCAGCTTGCCTTTATATCGGACCAGCGCTCCGGCAAAATGGAGTAGCCGGCCTTTTTCAGCTTGCCCAAAAATTCAGAAGGAAGGTCTCCTCCGGCAATTCTGCCGTAAAGCAGCGTGTCGGACACAAAGGCATCTTTTGCCAGCTCCACGGCATTTTTGGGCAGGGCTGAAAATTCTACAAGCACATCATACCATGGCATATAATTGCCTGCCACTTTGGCGCGGACCCTGGAGCCGGATATGGACAGCTCCAGCACTTCTCCCCTGCCGGCATAGTAGCGGCCGCGCTCCAGGCGGCCAGGATCAGCAAGCGCTTCCATGGCTGCAATAAAGTATTTGCCCCAAGCAGTAGTACCGTATTCATATTTTTTTGGCATTAGACAGACAAGCATATTGCCGGCAAAGCCATATTTCAAGCTTTTTTCTTTTTTCCTCTTGAATGCCGGCCAATTCGGCATTAAGCTAGGTGACTATGAAGGCTGGCTACCCCTGGATAGAACTGTCCTCCAGAAAAATAGTGGATTGCAGAATTTTTTCTGTAAGCTTGAGCGAAAGGCAATCCACCTCCGGCAAGAAGGGCAGCTTTTTTTCCATAGATGCGCTGGACTGGGCCGGAGTCATTCCTGTTGTAGAAACTGCTTTGGGGCGCTCTTTTGTTATGATACGGCAGTTCAGACATGGCACAAAACAGCTGTCTGTAGAGTTTCCCGGCGGCATAGTAGAGCCCGGAGAAGACCCCGCTGTTGCCATAGCCAGGGAGCTGCTGGAAGAAACCGGTTACAAGCCGGAGATGATAGTCCCCCTGGGCAGCCTGTCCCCCAATCCAGCTTTTATGACCAACAGCTTCCATGCCTTTGTGGCAGAAGGCTGCGTGCTGGAGCGGCCGCAAAAACTGGATATGCAGGAAGAAATAGAAGTGATGCTGGTACCTGAGAAGGAAGCCATGGACCTGATAGGCGGAGAAGACATGGGCCATGCACTTATGACAGCCAGCCTGTTTTTATACGCCCGTTACAGGAGCAAGCTGGATTAGCCAGTTTTTTTCAAATGAACTGGCACATAACTCTTTTTAATGATATAAAACAAACTGTGCATTGTTTCCTTATAGTAGGAAAAATGTGCTTTTTACACATCAGGCATAACAGCTTTCAAATCCATTTATGAAAACTGTTGTCCGAATCCGTCAGCCTAAAGAAACAATTCCATGGTTGCCGGATCAATGGGCTGTTGCAGAAATATGACAGCCTCCCGCACCATTAAAACCGCTTTGTTTTATGGTGCATTGGAAAGGAGAAGCCATGAGCTTTTTATCAAACAAAAAGGCAAAAGCCATACTTGCTTTTGCGCTGATCGCCGCTTTTGTTTTTACCCTCCCCGTGTACGCCACGGGTACAAAAGAGGCCAAGGTACAGAATAAGATCGTACGCCTTGCAACCACTACCAGTACAGAAAACTCCGGACTGCTTGGCTACCTGCTGCCCATCTTTACTAAAGACACAGGCTACGAAGTGCATGTGGTGGCCGTGGGTACCGGTGCTGCCCTAAAGCTGGGAGAAAACGCCGATGCGGATGTGGTACTTGTCCATGCCCGCTCCGAAGAAGACAAGTTCATGGCCGCAGGCCACGGTACAGAACGCCGCGATGTAATGTACAACGATTTTATAGTGCTTGGCCCCAAAACTGATCCGGCAGGTATTGCCAAAGCCAAGAATGCGGTTGAGGCATTTGCACTTATTGCCAAAAGCGGCAGTTGGTTTGTTTCCAGAGGAGACAGGTCCGGCACCCATGTAATGGAACTGGATTTGTGGAACAAGGCCGGTGTAAGCATAGGCGGTTCATGGTACAAGGAAGCCGGCCAGGGCATGGAACAGGTAATCCTTATGAGCAACAGCATGGGAGCATATACCCTGTCCGACCGCGGCACATGGATAGCTGTTTCCGACAAAACCGACCTTGCAATCCTGTACCAAGGCGATCCTGTGCTTTTCAACCCCTATGGCATCATAACTGTTGATCCCGGCAAAAGCGAAAACATCAATTATGCCGGAGCAAAGGCCCTGCTTGACTGGATGACCAGCGACAAGGGTCAAAAACTTATTGCAGGTTTCCAGCTCAAGGATCAGGTACTGTTTTTTCCAAATTACAAAAAATAAGTTTTTGTGAGCGCATTTAGCAAAGCCGTCGCCCTCATAGTCGGGGGCGACAAGAGCCTGTGGTTTGTAATAAACACAAGCCTGCGTTTTTCGTTCTGGTCTACTATTTTCTCGGTATTGCCGGGGCTTCCCCTTGCCTTTATGTTGTTTCTTATGAAAGGGAGGCTGCGGAACATACTGGCTGCTATAGTAAACGCCATCATGGCCCTGCCCACTGTTGTAATAGGGCTTTTTGTGTATTCGGCCATATCCAACAGGGGGCCGCTTGGCAGCCTTAAATTGCTGTTTGCGCCAGGCGGGGTTATAATAGGGCAATCCCTCCTAGCCTTGCCCCTCGTTATAGCCATGACCTATACGGGTTTTCAGAAACTGGATCCCCGATATCACGAGACGCTTACGACCCTAGGAGCTGGCCTCTTCTCCAAAATGGCAGCCATAATGCGCGAAGGCCGCTATGTCATTTTGCAGGCAGCGCTTAGCGCTTTTGGGCGCGTTACCGGAGAAGTGGGGGTTTCCATGATGCTGGGCGGCAATATAAAGGGCTATACCCGCACCATGACCACTTCTGTTGCCCTGGAAATAAGCAAGGGCGAGTTTGAATACGCCCTGGCCCTGGGGCTGATACTTTTAATTGTGGCGCTTTTGATAAACGTGCTAAGCCATCTTGGAATACGCAATGACTGACACACTTTTCCTTGTTGAAGAGCTGCGCTTTTCTTACAACAAAAGCCTTACCCTGTCCTGCGACAGCCTTGTTATAAAGCCATCGCTATGCACCGTGTTCAGGGGGCCCAACGGCTCCGGCAAAACCACCATGCTAAAAATTCTTAACAACCTCCTTGGCCCCTTTGCCGGCAGGGTGGAGTTTGACGGACAGGCGGTCCAAGAAAGCACGGAACTTAGAAGGCGCAGCATGTACGTGCACCAGCATCCTGTAATGTTTGCCAGTACAGTGGAAGCCAACATCAGGCACGCCATGCGTCTTAAAAAGTTCAGCAAGGCGGAAGCCGATGCCAGGCTGGCCTCCATAAACAGGGAATTCAACCTGGATGCCCTGCTTGACAAAAAAGCCAACCGGCTGTCCGGCGGAGAAACCCAGCGGGTAGCCATAGCCAGGGCTATAGCATGCGGGGTGGATACCCTGCTTTTTGATGAACCGACCTCATCCATGGACAGGGAAATGGATGCAATAATCAAAAAAATGCTGCTTAAACTTAAAAACGACGGATATTCCATCATCATGGCCAGCCACGATGATGAACTAATAGATGCAATTGCGGACCACGTAGTCAGTTTTGAACGTGGTGTATGCAAGGGACAGGAAAATTAGGTGAACAAGCTTATACACCCAGATGATGCTCTTAAAACTATAAACAGCGTAAAAACCAGGCCTTTGACAGAACTGGTAAAGCTAAAGGATGCTGTGCATCGCATAATGCCGGATGCTGTAACAGGCAGCATGGACCAGCCGCCTTTTGACAAGGCATCCATGGACGGCTGGGGCTGGAACGCGGGGCCAAGCGAACAAATGCCTTCCGGCCCCCTTAAAGAAAGGGAAAAACTGGGCGCGGGATACTCCACGGACAAACCGGTACACGCCGGGGAATGCGTGCATATAATGACCGGCGCACCCACGCCCCCAGGGGTCAGCCGCATCCAGCGCGTGGAATGGTCCTTAAGCAACAATGGTTATATAAGTTTTACAAAGCCCGAACACGGCGACAACATAATAAAGCGCGGAGAAAACTCCAAAAAGGGCGAACTTCTCCTTAGCCCTCGCCTCCTCCATGCACAGGACATTGCAATACTTGCATCGGACGGACATAGCCATGTAAGGGTTTCTGTAAAGCCAAGGGTGGCACTTCTTTCTACCGGTACAGAGCTTAAGGAGCCGGGCATGGCTCTTAAGCAAGCAGACATTTACGACTCCAACCGCTACCAGCTTATGACTCAATTGTCAGCTTTTCCGTGCATTGTTGCGGATTACGGCATAGTAAAGGATGACTATAAAGAAACCGTAAAAAGCCTGAAACTGGCCATGGAAGAGAACAGCCTGGTAATTTTGTCCGGCGGCGTATCCATGGGAGAATACGACTATGGGCCAAAAGCGCTAAAAGAGCTGGGAGTAAAAGAAGTGTTCCATGGAGTGGCAGTAAAACCCGGAAAGCCCACTTATTACGGAACCAAGGGGGCATGCCATGTGCTTGGCTTGCCAGGCAACCCTGTGTCTGTTTTTATAAATACCGAAGTATTTGTAAAAGCGCTTTTGGCTGCTCTGTCTGGACTTGAGCACCAAGCCAGCATAATCCCTACTGTGGCCAGCCAAAGCATAAGCAGGGGCAAGACCGATAGGGTGGAATTTCTGCCGGTTGCCATAGACGATAAAGGCTGCTTTCCTGTTCCTTACGGGGGTTCATCCGCCATACAGGCTCTTGGAAAGGCAGCCGGCTTTGTACGGCTGGAAATAGGACAAAGCGAAATAAGGGCGGGAAGCATTTGCCATGTTAGACTCATACGCTAGAAGAATAAATTATTTAAGGATTTCTGTTACGGACCGCTGCAACCTAAGGTGCAAGTACTGCATGCCAGAAGAAGGCGTGGAGTTTATTCCGCATGAAAGAATAATATCCTTTGAAAAAATCAGAGATATAGCAGCTGTGGCCGCATCCATGGGTTTTGACAAGCTAAGGCTTACTGGCGGGGAACCCCTGGTACGCAAGGGCATCATAAAGCTTGTAGCCATGCTGGCCGGTATAAGCGGAATAAAAATACTGGCCATGACCACCAATGGCACACTGCTTGCGCCCATGGCCGGCGAGCTTCGCAAAGCGGGCTTAAGTTCCGTTAACATATCCCTTGACACCATGGATCCGCTGCTTTTTTCCGAACTTACCCGCGGCGGCAATATAAACGATACCATAGCAGGAATAATTGCGGCGCGGAAGGAAGGCTTCCCGGTAAAACTAAACACGGTTGTCTCCGACAGCATGCCACAGGGCAATCTGGAAGAAGTGGAACGTTTTGCAAGGGAGCATGGCTGTCTTGTACAAACTATCCGCGAATACCGCCTGGATTCGCAAAAGACGGATGACAGCCATTTTATGCGGCCGCCGCCCTGCGCTGACTGCAACCGCATAAGGCTTTTGGCCACAGGGGAGCTAAAGCCCTGCCTGCACAACAGCATTGCTGTCCCGGTGGATTATAGCGATATAGCAGGCAGCATAAAAAAATGCATAGAGCTTAAGCCGGCTTGCGGAGCAAGCCTGGAAAGCCATGCAGTAAACTCCATAGGAGGCTGATTTGAGCAATATAAAATTGACGCACCTGGACGACAGCGGCAAAGCTGTAATGGTGGATGTATCCGGAAAACCCAGGCTAAGGCGCAGCGCCCATGCTTTTTGTTCCATTTATCTAGAAGCCGCCACCATAGCTCTTATTAAAGACGGCAGGGTACCAAAAGGGGATGTCCTTGCAACAGCCAGGATTGCGGGCATAATGGCCGGCAAAAAGGCAGCGGAACTGATACCCCTTTGCCACAATATAGAAATTGACCAGATCCGCATAGATTTAAGCGTAGAGGAAGACCGCATAGACATAGATGCCCACGCTTTGTGCACAAACAAAACTGGCATAGAAATGGAAGCCCTTACTGCAGCCAGCGTAGCCGCCCTTGCCATCTGGGACATGTGCAAGGCTGTGGACAAAAGCATGCGAATAGAAAACCTGCATCTTGCAGAAAAACGCAAGGAGGAAATACATGAGTGACAACAAAAAAGAATTTTCTATAATAGCCATAAACGTATCCGAAAAAACTGGAATAAGAAAGTTCCCGGTAGATTCTGCCAGCCTCAAAATAAATTTTGGTATAGAAGGAGACGCACATGCCCGCGCCTGGCACAGGCAGGTTTCCCTGCTTGCAGACGAGGATATAGAAATAATGCGCGGCAAGGGCATAGAGCTGGACCCCGGCATATTTGCAGAAAACATAACTACGCGCGGAATAGACCTGCCTAATCTGCCGGTGGGAACGGAACTCCACATAGGCGACGCAGTATTGCGCGTAAGCCAGATAGGCAAGGAATGCCATCATGGCTGCGCCATTTACCAGGCTGTGGGCGATTGCGTAATGCCGCGCAAGGGCATATTTGCAGAAGTAGTAAAGGAAGGGGTCATAAGCCATGAAAGTAGCTGTTATTACTATATCTGATCGTGTAAGCCGGGGAGAAGCAGAGGATCTTTCCGGCCCGGAAATGGTGAAAATTCTTAAAGAAGCCCTACCAGACTCTGAAATTACTACAGATATTGTGCCTGATGAATACCCTGCCATTTTTGATGCACTCATCAAAGCCGGCGGTAATGACTGGATATTTACAAGCGGAGGAACCGGCCCCGGCCCCCGCGATATTACGCCGGAAGCAAGCGCAGCCTTTGTGGACAGGCTGCTACCGGGCCTTGCCGAATACCTGCGCACAGAATCCCTTAAAGAAACGCCCAATGCTGTGTTCAGCCGCGGAATAGCAGGCATGCGCGGCAAATGCTTTTTGGTAAACGCCCCCGGTTCCAGAAAGGGCGCAGCCCTGTGTGCAAGGATTTTTGCCCCTATTATGGCTCATGGCCATGCCATGGCTTTCGGCCAAGGCCACAGCCACTAAAATAAAAGGTAGTTCCCCAAATATTATTGTTAACACCAATTTTTACAAAAACACTACCAGGGCTTGTATAGGCAAGAGTGCATTATACAGTATATGGTATCCTAAAGAGCTTACAACAATCTTTCGGGAACTATATTTTGTATCAGCCCCCTTGCCTTTATTTTCGAGCGGGTGTATCATTTATTCAAGTTGCACTGACAAGTGCAAAAGAAAAGGACATTTTATGCGTCGAAGGGGATCGCTGGTTTTGCTTTGGTAAAACTGTTGTGTAACGATCCTTATGACGAAAACCATCCGACTAACCATCCTTAATTATCCGTTTAAGCTTTAGGTTAACTCCAAACGGCAAACATGCTTTTTGGTTTTTCCTTAATATATAGTATAGTTCTACTGTACACGTCCCGGAAACCTTTGCATCAGGGAATAAAACCCGATGGTTTCCTTAATTGATATTTTTATGAAACTTACAACAGAAACAAAATTGCTTGGCCTTTCCGCTGCTACCAGTGCTGTGCTCGGATTTGCGGGAAGCTGGGCAGCAATAAAAAGCAGCTCCGATTCGGTACTTTTTGACAGCATCTATTCCTTTATGTCTGCCGCGCTAAGCGCAATGTCTCTCCCTGTACTTGGTTTGCTAAAAAGAAAGGATGACAGGCGCTTCCAGTTTGGCTATGCGGCTTTTGAACCTTTTTATGTAATTTTGAGTTCCATGGTAATTATATCTGCCCAGGCAGGAATAGCTTACAAAGCTGCCGCTGTTTTGATGAGCGGCGGCAAAGAAGTGGTTTTATCCAATGTGCTTTTGTACGAAGCCCTGTCCAGCAGCCTTTGTCTTGGTTTTGCCCTGCTTATGGCCATAAAATCCAAAAACAGGTCTTCACCCATACTGCGTGTAGAAGCGCTATCCTGGCTGGCTGACGGAGCCATCTCCCTTGGAGTTCTTGCCACTTTTACAGTGGCCATGCTTCTGGAAAATAGCCCGGTAAGCCGCTGGCTCGTTTATGTTGATCCGGCCCTTACCCTGCTCCTGGTTGCAATAACGGCCATATCCCTCCTAAAGATGACTGCAGAAGCCATACTGGAATTGCTGTCTGCCGCTCCGACTTCAGAAATACAGGAAGAAGCGGCAAAACTGCTGCTGCCTTTCCGCAGCACATTCGGAGTAAAGGATATTTCCATTTCTCTTCGCAAGATGGGCCGGTCGCTGGATGCCCATATATCCATAAAGCTGGACCAAAACATAAGTGCCATGGAGCTTGCGGCTCTGTCTGATGCCATGACCCTAAGCCTCAGAAAGTATTGGCCTCTGGGTCATACCAGTGTGAATCACTATTTTGACCCGCTAACCCTTAAATCTCTGGAAAAGAACAGGCAGCATGGAAAAGGCAAAATTGGAGAAGCCCTTGGCTTAGAAGCCCTTGGCTTAGAAGCCTTTGGCTTAGAAGCCTTTGGCTTTAGGCAAAAAGGCCAGGAAAAGGCAGCGCTTGCGGTCGCTGCAGCCAGAGGGTCGGGTTAAAACATCCTTTTTTTGATGACCAGGTTAAAAAGCTTCCAATGTTTGTCGCTGAAGGAATAGGATGTATAAACGGACATTTCCGTTATTGGCTTTAAGCGGCTGTCAAGCCAGCTGAAAAGCATGCCGGCGCCGCCTGTATACAGGCCTTCCGCAAATGAGCCAAGCCTGTAATCCATCCCGTCCGCAAGGCTAGAGTTAACAAACACAAACAATTCGGGCTTGACCCCTAAAGGCAGCGGCATGGACGGAAACACCAGCCTTAATTCGTTGTTCAGTATCAGCCTCAGGTTTGCGTCATAACTGAAAGGCGCAAGGCCCTTTACTGCATAGCCGCTTGCAACTTCCTTTAGAAAGCCGCCCACATAACGCTGGGCATGCGGAGGAATTTCGTTTCCAAAGAGTATATCCGCAACAAACCTGTTTGCGGAATAAAGCGATACAAACCTGTTGTTTATTATTGTAAAATAGCCGTGGACTTTTGCCCCTGCCCTGAAGTAGTCGTTTGTGCCGGCAAGCCTGTTCCAATTAATGCCTGGAGTCCACTCTAACAAAAGCTCGCCGGAAACCCCGTGCTTAAGCCTGTATATTTTGTCTTCTTTTATATAATCCAGAAGCAGCCTGGTAAAAATGCTGGATTCCCAATAGCCGTCTTTTTCGGCCAGGCCGGAATCCATTATGTTTGTGGGACCATCACTGTTGCTGATATGCCAACGCCTGTCGCTTCTTAAATACAACTGGCTAAGCAGCCGGTTTTTGGACAGCCTCTTGTCATAAAGAAAACCCAAGTCCATGCCCAACAATGCATGTATACCCAAAGCGTTAAAATAGGCCCCATCAAATTTGAAACTGGAATCTATGTATTTCTCGCCGTCAGGATAATAAAGCCAGCCGTCACCGTAGCGCCCGCCGCCCATAAACAGCTTAAACCAGCCTTCTGCTTCAGGTAAAAAATCCGGTCCTTTGATACCTGCAAAAGCCTGGACATTCCAAAAGCCAAAATCTGAAAAACCCCAGTCACTTTCAATCGGGACAGAATCGCCTGCAGCAGGATTGTCAGCTGCCAGCCGTGCCGGTAAACTGGCAAAAAGCAAAAGAAAAACCGCCAGATACTGGCACAACTTTTTCATGGCATGCTTCATTCAGCTATTGGATGAAAAGCTGGCCTTGAAACCGGCCAGCATCAGCTCGAGCTTAGCTTTGTCCCTGGTCCTTAGATCAAAACCGGTTTTGGCGCAATATAAATAAACAGCCAGGTATGCGGAAAAATAGCCGCCATATTGTTTGGAAAATGCTTTCATATCTGCCATAAAACGTCCCGAGTTGTACAGGCTGTCCGCCAGTTTTTCAATTCCTTTAAGCATGCCAAGCTCATCGCTGCTTAAAAATGAAGTCCGTAGTACTTCGTAAGGGGGCATACTCTGAAAAACCGCCCAGTCATAGCTATTCACCCTTTCTTCCCTGTATGCCAAATCGGCCCTGTCCCTTAGCGGAGTGGAAGGGAGCCCTTTAAGAAAACCAAGCTGTATATGATCCGGCTCCAGTTCCATTAGCTCATTAAAGGATATGGCCACTGCGTCCATATCTTCTCCCGGAAGGCCGGCTATAAGGTCCAGGTGAATATGGGCCTTTTTCATGCCTATAAGGCGTACAAGAGCCTCCTTCTCCTTTGGCCAATTGCCTGCCCTGTCCACAGCACTGCGTCCCGCTTCATTTACAGTCTGTACTCCAAGCTCAAACTGGAACAAAGACTCGGGAGCCATGGCCAAAAGGGCAAAATCTTCCTCTTCTAGCAACAAGGGATGCAGTTCAAAATGCCAGCGTGTCCTTTTGCTCCCATGGGCATTGATTAGGTAGCGCCATATTTCCCTGGCCCTATCCGGTTTGGCATTAAAACTGC
>JAKPMS010000184.1 GCA_029548805.1 Spirochaetota bacterium
TATCGAACATAAAAGTCACTAAGCTTCGAAGAACTACACATTATTTGTGCTTTGTGCAAATCCGAGCTAGCCAGTCAGACTTTTTTTAAGGCTGTTTTTCTACATATTTTTTACCGACTATGCTGTCCATGTCAAAGCGCATTACGCTAACCTTGCCCAATAGCTCTTCATTACCAAAAATTCTTGATATTATTGACTCTGGCTTGCTGGCCAAATGCCTGAATATGACTTCCAGGCCTTTCTTTTTTGCATTCAGATCATCCAAAATGCTAATTTTTCCGCGTATTACCAATGTCTCGTAATCGTGGTCGCAGTGTTCATCCAGATAACCGTTGTCCTTTATTATGGTAGCACAAGCATTGGGATTCTTTTTTATAATGTCTGTCTTGTGCCCCTCCTTGCCACCATGAAAGTACAGGCAATTGTTTTTTTCATCATAGCCGTAGCTTAGTGTAACTATATACGGGGTATCATTGTAACAAAGGGCAATGACGCAATAGTTCCCCCCTTTAAGCAGGCTTGTAATGGCATTTTTGTCGGTAATTTCCCTTGTTGAATTTTTGGGATGATAGCTTTCCATCTTTTTCCTCCGCTAAAAAGCTATTAAAACACAAAGGGCTGCCTTTTGGCAGCCCTTTGTTTGCAAATTGTAACAGAACTTGGTTTTTACCAGTATTTTTCCATGCGCTTTTTAAGCGACGCCTTGTATGCATCCCAATCTTTTATGGGTTTGGCAGCCAGGCCTTCTTCGCAGGCAGCCTTGGCCACAGCCACTGCCTCCCATTCTATAACCCTGGGGTCAAAGGGCTTGGGTACTATGTATTCCCTGCCAAAGCTGAACTTTTTACCGCCATAGGCTTTGGATACGGATTCGGGTACTGCTTCCTTGGTCAATGCGGCAAGAGCCTTGGCTGCTGCCATCTTCATGCCTTCGCTAATTATTCTGGAGCGGACATCCAGGGCACCGCGGAAAATGAACGGGAAGCCCAACACATTGTTTATCTGGTTGGGATAATCACTGCGGCCAGTTGCCATGATCAGGTCACTGCGGGTGGATATGGCCAGTTCATAGTCAATTTCCGGGTTCGGGTTGGCCATGGCAAAAATAATCGGGTCCTTGGCCATGCCAAGGAGCATTTCCGGAGTGACGCAGTCGGCCGCAGAAAGCCCAATAAGCACATCCGCACCCTTGAGCGCATCAGCAAGACTGCGCTTGTCCGTAGTCCTGGCAAACTCGCGCTTTTGGGCGTTAAGCTCGGAGCTCCTGCCGCTGTGGAGCACGCCTTTGCTGTCACACATAAGGAGGTTTTCCTTTTTGATCCCGGCTGAAAGGAACATTTTTGCGCAGCTTATGCCTGCAGCTCCGGCGCCGTTTATGACAAGCTTGATATCGGACAGCTTCTTGCCGACTATTTCTGCCGCATTCATAAGCCCGGCAGTGGAAATAATGGCAGTTCCATGCTGATCATCATGGAAAATAGGTATATCGCATTCCTTGATCAGGGTCTGTTCTATCTCGAAGCATTCCGGAGCCTTTATGTCTTCCAGGTTTACTCCGCCAAAGGTGGGGCTAATGGCTTTTACAAGCTCAATAAGCTTTTTGGGGTCTGTTTCGTTTACTTCGATATCGAACACATCTATGTCGGCAAACCTCTTGAACAGTACTCCTTTGCCTTCCATTACAGGCTTGCTTGCAAGAGGGCCCCTGTCGCCCAGACCTAGAATGGCAGTACCGTTGGATATTACCGCAACCAGGTTTCCTTTGGATGTATACCTGTATGCGTCCTCCGGACGTTCGGCAATTTCCAGCACAGCTTTGGCAACCCCGGGGGTATAGGCCAGGGACAGATCATCCGCTGTCTGGCATGGTTTTGAAGGAACTACTGTTATCTTACCGGGCACTCCGTCCATCTCATGGTAGGCAAGCGCCTTTTTTTTAAGCTCATCCTGCTGCATATTGTTTTCTCCTTAGCTTTTCTTTTATTTTTCAAAATCCCAGCTCATATCCAGCTTGTAACGGTCACGCAGGGTGGTCATTACTTTCTGCAGGGATGGAGGTACCGGGCAGCCATGCTTTTTTCGGAATTCGTGGACAAGATATTCTTTTTCGCCAGCAGTAAATATGTAATCCTGGCCGGGGGCTTTCTGGCTGGTCCTGAGTTCCCTGCAAATGCTTCCGGCTATCTTTTTAAAGCTGTCCAGACCCATGAAAAACTCGGGGTCTATGGCTATAAAGAAATGTCCAAGCGGATATGGAATGGCTTTCTGGTTTTCGTCAAAGCCGTTCAGGGCCTTCATCCAGGAACCTGCCTGCAGGGCTGCCGACAGAATTTCTACAACAGCAGCGTAGCCATAACCCTTGTGTCCGCCGGTATCCTCTCCTACTCCTCCAAGCGGAGTCAGGGCAGCAAAGCCGGTGGTTAGGTCCTTGAGCACTTGCTGGGTATCTGTACGCACCCTGCCGTCATGATCTATTACCCAGCCAGAAGGCAATTCTTTGTCAGCCCTGCCGTAAACTTCTATCTTGCCGCGCTGGGTTACGCTTGTGGCGCAGTCCAGCACAAATGGAAAGGCTTCGTCTGTAGGAAAGCCAAAGGTGAGGGGGTTGGTGCCCATCATGTTTTCTACACCAAAAGTGGGTGCAATGGACGGGCGGGCATTGGTGCCGGTAATGCCAAGGAGGCCTGCCTGGGTGGCCATAGTTACATAATAACCGGCAATGCCATAATGGTTGGAATTGCGTACCGTAACCATTCCGATGCCGTATTTTTGCGCCTTTTCTATGGCCATTTTCATGGCCTTGTAGCTGGCAACATGTCCCATGCCGTTATTGGCGTCAAGTACGGCTGCTGCCGCTTTGTCTTTAAGCACATCAAGCTTGGTAATGGGGTTCATTATTCCCATATCTATGCGGTCAATGTAAATTGGCTTTAAGCGGCCTATACCGTGGCTGTCAATACCGCGTTTGTCGCTTTCTATAAGAACATCGCTGATGATTTCAGCGTCCTCTTTGGGAATACCAGCATGAACCAGAGCCTCTTTCATGAAGGCTTCAAGCTCTTCAAACGAAAGCCATGCGCAATCAGAGTACTGCTGTGCATACTCGTCCATATACTTCATTCTTTACTCCTTGTATAGTCGCTGCAAGCTTGTTACAGGACCAAATTGATAAAGTGTTTAGCAACCCAAATTAATCCGGCTTCTTTTAGGGGTAAATTCCATGTGCAAATTATGTCTGTCTTGTCTTTAATAAAAATATTTCAAGCTCGCCCTAAAATAAATTATATGGATAATTATAGTGCCAAATTGGGCGTAATGTAAATGTGTATTGACCTAGCCTTGCGCTGGCTCCGCTATATTATCCCAAAGCTCCCTTTAAAGCCTTGAGCATGCTTTTATAGCTGTTTACAAGAAAGGCTATGTCCGTGCCCACAGCCACCGAATCAAAACCAAGCTCAAGTTGGTCAATGGCTGTTTCAACATTGGCGGCATAAATCATGGCAGCTTTACCAGCCCTTTTGCATGCCGCCAGGATATTCTCAATGGCTTGCCGGAATTCATCTGTTTTAAAGTCTCCTGGCTTGCCAAGGGCTATGGACAGGTCATAAGGACCTACAAAAATGCCGTCCACCCCGTCCATAAATGCAATTTCTTCAATATTTTCCAGGCAGCCAAGCGTCTCGCATTGCGGGATAAGCATGGCACCCTCATTGCTTCTGGTAAAATACAAGTCCAGCGGAGAGCAAAAGTCTCCAAAGCCGTAAGCTGCGGCCCGCCCATAAAAAAAGCCGCGCTCACCCAAGGGCGGGTATTTTCCCCATTTTACCAGGTCCTTTACCTGCTTTACTGTTTCCACACATGGCACCACTATGGCCTCGGCTCCAATGTCCAGCATTCTAAGTACAGAAGCCCTAGAAATTTCCTTTATCCGCACAAAAGGGCTCAGCTTGCCAAGCTTGCAAGCCCGTATTAGCTCCATAACTTTTTCTTCGGCAAAGGGGCCATGTTCAGTATCTATTATTATATAATCCAAGCCACTGTAGCTCAGAGCTTCAGCCGCATTGGTGCTGCCAAGTTCAAAAAAACTGCCTATTGTTTTTTGCTTTTTGTGCTCTGACATGCTTCCTCCCTGTTTATTTGCCAAATGATTGTCTATGCTTCGTAATCTACAATGGCCCTGTCTGTTATTACCTTTGCAATAAACTCTACCATTTTTTGGTGATCCGGATGGTTCCGGTAAATGTCAAGGCTGCTCAGGTCTCTGAAAACAGAATAAAGGGCCATATCCCAGGACTGTTCGGTACCAAGCAAATCCTTTCCGGCTTCAATTTCCAGAATTTGGGGAATTTTGTCTTTAAGGTCCAGCAAACCATTTTTAATGATTTTTATATTTTCTTCCTTGGACCTGCCTTCCGCAAAGTCTTTTAGTTTCCAAAAAACAACATGCTTGATCATTTTATTGCTCCTTTTTGCAAACAGTTTATTAGTTCCCGTTAGCAGTTATAAGTCTTTCAATATCTTTGTATAGGGCATCGTAATCTGTATGGCTCTTTATATGGCTGTATTCTTCTTCTATAAGCTTTGGAGGCCGGAACAAAAAGCCTGTTTCCGCCTGCTTAATCATGTCCAGATCGTTAAAGGAGTCTCCAAACGCAATCACTTTAAACCCAATACTTTGCAATGCTTTGACCGCATGGAATTTGCCGTTAGCCTGCCTAAGCCTATAGCCTGTAATATAGCCATCTTCCGAAAGCTCCAGGGAATTGCAAAAAATGACAGGCATTCCCAGTTTTACCATAAGCGGCTTGGCAAACTCCACAAAGGTGTCGGATAGGATTATAGCCTGGTTAAGAGCCCTCAATTTGTCAAGAAAGCTTTTGGCACCAGGAAGAGGTTCAATTTTTTCTATGGTATTTTGTATATCCTTTAGTTTGAGCCCATGGTCCCTTAAAATTCCTATTCTTTTTTTCATTAGGGCATCATAATCGCTGATATCCCTTGTAGTAAGCCTGAGTTCCCTGATTCCGGTTTCCTCTGCAAAAGAAATCCAGATTTCCGGTACCAGAACGCCTTCCAGGTCCAGGCAGCTTAGGTACATGGCATTCCTCCAACTAACAAGTTTTAATAGCTAAAGTTAACAAAATAGGAAGCTTCGTACAATACATGGCAGCAAAGCAAAAAGCCACCAAGCTTCAG
The DNA here is from genome assembly GCA_029548805.1 of Spirochaetota bacterium. GTDB lineage: Bacteria > Spirochaetota > Spirochaetia > Treponematales > UBA12059 > SZUA-370. The sequence goes on from JAKPMS010000184.1 coordinate 5,197, forward strand.
GGAAGCGGGCAAAGCATATATAGTTCTTAGAAGCTTCGTTATTTTTTGCTAGTTCCTGGAACCTTTGAGACAATTGTTTTTTGTACTGCATACAGTATGAATGGAATGGCTATATACTCTATATGGTACCGTTTTTGGCAAAACAGGCTTTGTCTCAAAGGTTCCAGGAACTAAACAAGTATTAAAAAACTCCGCCGGACCAAATGTTTTTGTCGGGCGGAGTTTTATCAGCTGATGCCTTTTTTATTTATATTTTGCCTTTCCGTATTCGGTATGCAAAAGTTCGTGAGACAAATGCCCAAGCGGCTTGCCCAGAAACTCGCTGTACAGCTTCTGTATGGCAGGGTTTTCATGCGACTTTCTTATAGCCATGGCCTTGTCCTGTTGGTAAATAGCGTTCATTCTGAATGTGCGCTTTTCCCAAGTGGGTGCTATGGGCTGGCCGCCTCCGCCAAGGCAACCGCCAGGGCAGGTCATTATTTCCACAAAGGCGTATGGACTTTTTCCAGCAGCTATCTCGTCCAGTATTTTTCTGGCATTTCCAAGGGTATGGGCCACAGCCACATTCAGCTTTGTACCCTTTATGTCCAGGCTTGCCGTCTTTATTCCTTCAAAGCCGCGAACAAGTTCCAGATCAAGCCCGGGCAAGGGCTCTCCGCTTGCAAGCTCATAAGCTGTGCGTACGGCAGCTTCCATAACCCCGCCGGTGGAACCGAATATTACGGCAGCCCCGGAGCTTCTACCAAGGGGATCATCAAATTCCTCTTCCGGCAGGGAGTCAAAATCCAGTCCTACCCGCTTTACCATGGCTGCCAATTCTCTTGTGGTCAATGCAAAGTCCACATCAAAAAATGGAGCAACATCCCTGCCTTTTTCTTTCCAGTATACCAATGCATCACGCATCTCCGGGCGCTTGGCTTCGAACTTTTTGGCAGTACAGGGCATGATGGACACTACAAGCATTTTTTCCGGATCAATACCGGCTTTTTCCGCATAATAGCTTTTGGCTATGGCGCCGAACATTTGCTGGGGTGACTTGCAGCTGGACACATGGGGTAAAAGCTTGGGGTAAAAGGTTTCTATAAAGGAAATCCAGCCAGGAGAGCAGGAAGTAAGCATTGGCAGGATTCCTCCGCTTGCCAGGCGGTGGAGCAGTTCCGAACCTTCTTCCATAATGGTAAGGTCTGCTGCAAAGTCCGTGTCGAACACGCGGTCAAAACCCAGCCTTCTTAGTGCTGCAGCCATTTTGCCTGTTACAAGGGAGCCGGGTTGCATGCCAAGGGCCTCTCCCAGGGATGCCCTGATGGCAGGGGCAGTCTGTACCACTACAGTCAGGTCGGGGTCCCCAAGAACGGCAAATACTTCATCGCTTTCATCCCGCTCTGTAAGAGCGCCGGTTGGGCATACCAGGGTGCACTGGCCGCATGAAACACATTGGGATTCCGACAAGGGGCTGTCCATAAACGGAGCAACTCTTGTCTTTATGCCCCTGCCCATAAAATCTATGGCGGATACGGACTGCATTTCCCGGCATACAGCCACACAGCGGCCGCACAAAATGCATTTGTCGTTGTCCCGGTAAACCCCCCAGCCATTTTTATCCGGAGCTGGAGCCTTTTTTGTTCTTGGAAAAGCCTTTCTGCGTACTCCAAGGCGTTCTGCTATGCTTTGCAATTCGCAATTGCCGTTGCGGGCGCAGGCAAGACAGTCATCAGGGTGGTTTGCCAGCAGCAGCTCTATGACTGTACGCCGGGCATTCATAACCCGAGGGCTGGATGTTTTTATGCGCATATTGGGCATAACTTCTTGTACGCAGGAACGCACGAGGCTTTTTGCGCCTTCCACTTCCACAACGCATATTCCGCAGGAAGCATTGGATGATATGCCATCCAGATGACACAAGCTAGGCAGCTTTATGCCTGCTATGCTGCAAGCATTCAATATGGTGCTTCCTGCGGGGACACTTAGTTCCTTGCCGTCTATAACCAGGCTTATTTTTTCTTCTATGTTGGGGCTCATGTTTCCTCCGATCAACGCCATGGGCTCAATGCGTTGCATCGTATATCGCAGCGCAGACAGCGGCCGGCTTCAATTTTGGCCTGCTCCCCCGTATAACCCAGGGATATTTCCATAAAGTTGCCCCATCTCTGGTCTGGGGGCACCTGCCTGGCCACTCCCACGTGGTGGCTGCTAGTCTCTTCCGGTACAGCCATGGAATATTTAAAGTCCTTGAACAAGGTTCCAAATACGTCCCTGTTCATAAGCAGCCTGTCTATGGCCCTGGCACAATACTTGCCATGCCCCATGGCTTCTGCGGCTGTAGACGGCCCGCTGACAGCATCTCCTATGGCCCATATATTGGCGCGCAGGCTGCCAGTAGCCAAATCTGCAGCCAGGCGCTTGTCCGGACGGACAGACAAGCCAGCATTCTCCCAGGGCTCTGACAGTACGTTTTCTCCAACTGCCACGAATACCTCATCGCAAGCTATTTCCACAGTTCTGTCACTTGGGACTGGCTTTGGTCTGCCGCTCCGGTCTATGCCGCCAGAACGCATTACCCTAAACCTGACAGCCTTTACCCTGCCGGCTTCCCCAATTATTTCTTCGGGCTGGAGCATGTATTCAAAGCGTATGCCTTCTTCTTCCGCCCCCTTGAGCTCCAGACTGTTGGCAGGCATGTCTTCCTTGGTTCTTCTGTAAATAACAGTCACTTCCTTGTCCAGCCTGAACAGGGTTCTGGCGGTATCTATGGCCACGTTTCCGCCGCCTATAACCAGGCAGCGTCTTCCCAGCTCATCTTTATGACCGCTCGCAAATTCGCCCAGCCAGTCAAAACCGGGATGAACTCCATCAAGGCTCTCTCCAGGAATACCCAGCTTTTTGTCATCCTGTGCCCCTACGGCCAGGATTAGTGCGTCAAACCCGGATTTAAGCTGGCTAAAAGACGGTTTTTTGCCAACACGTGCATTGTATACAAACTTGACCCCGAGCGTTTTCCACAGTTCCAGTTCCTTGTCCAGTATGTCCTTGGGCAGGCGATAAGAAGGAATACCGTAGCGCAGTATACCGCCGGCTTTTGGCTGTGCCTCAAAAATGCTTACATCATAACCCAGGCGGGCAAGATAGAAGGAAGCGCTGAGGCCTGCCGGCCCTGCTCCAACTATGGCTATTTTTAGCCCCGTGGGCTTTTTCTTTTCTTTTACAAGCCTGTCCCAGACAGTTTTTTCCCTGCCCATCTTGTACATGACATCTGCCAGGTAACGGTGTATTTCACCCTGGGCTACGGGTTCATCCAGTTCGTCCCTGCGGCAGCGCATCTGGCAATGGAAGTGGCATATCCTGCCCATGACTCCAGGAAGCGGGTTGTCCCTAAGGCTTAACTCATAAGCCTCTTCTATGCGGTTTTCCTGAAGCAGCGCCAGATAACCCGGTATATTCATATGAAGCGGGCAGGAGTTTTCACACAGGGCGTAATACAGGCTTTCACAAACACCGGCATCGCAACGCTTGTCAATTATATGCTTTTCGTATTCATCTCTAAAATATTTTAGCGTGGTAAGAACCGGATTGGCCGCAGTCTGGCCAAGACCGCATAGGGAGCTGTCTTTTACGCAGGCGGCAATCCGCTCCAGCTCATCCAGGTCTTCCAGTTTTGCCCTGCCCCTGCTTATATCGCTCAGGATTCTGGACATCTGGGACAGGCCTTCCCTGCATGGAGCGCACTTGCCGCAGGATTCGCTGGCGGTAAAATTTATAAAATACCTGGCCAGATCCACCATGCAGTTGTCCTGGTCCATAACGACCATGCCACCGGAGCCCATTATGGCTCCCATGGCAGTCAGGGATTCATAATCCACCTTTGAACCAAAGCTTTCTGCCGGAATACAGCCTCCAGACGGGCCGCCTGTCTGTACAGCCCTGATGAATTTGTGCGCTCCGGCACCCTCTCCCATGCCGTATACTATATCCGCAAGGCTGGTTCCCAAAGGCAGCTCTACTAAGCCGGTGTTCCTCACCTTGCCTACTAGACTGAAAACCTTGGTTCCCGGGCTTTTTTCTGTGCCTATGCTTTTAAAATAATCCGGTCCCCTGGCCACTATTACCGGAACATTGCACCAGGTTTCTACATTGTTTATATTGCTGGGCCTGCCCATGTATCCTTTTTGCGCCGGGAAGGGCGGCCTGGGCATAGGCCTGCCTGCTTTGCCTTCGCTGCTGGCTATCAGGGCTGTTTCTTCCCCGCATACAAAGGCACCCTGCCCTTTTGTAATGGACAAATCAAAATCGAAGCCAGAGCCCAGGATATTTTTTCCGAGCAGCCCTTCCTTTTTTGCAGCCAGAATGGCATTCTCAAGACGTTTGACCGCCAAGGGGTACTCTGCCCTGCAATACACAAAACCATTTTTTGCCCCCATGGCATAAGCTCCCAAAACCATGCCTTCTATCAGCATATGAGGGTCGCTTTCTATTTCGTTTCTGTTCATGTAAGCGCCGGGGTCGCCTTCATCCGCATTACATATTATCCATTTTTCTTTTTCCGGGTTTTTTGCCATCAGTTTCCATTTTATGGCTGCCGGGAAACCTGCGCCTCCCCGGCCGCGCAGCCCTGCTCTTGCTACCATGTCTATTATGTCTTCAGGCTTTTTATTGTAAAGCGCG
>JAKPMS010000185.1 GCA_029548805.1 Spirochaetota bacterium
GCAGGCTGGCGCTGGAAGCAGCCCGCAAGGAGGATGCAGCATATATTCTTGGCTATGTTCCTGATTGTGACGGAGACCGCGGCAATTTTGTGTATTGGGATGAAAAAGAAGGGCGTGCCAAAGCTTTGGAAGCCCAGGACAGCTTTGCCCTGGCAGTGCTTGCCGAACTGGCAGTCATGGCCATACAAAACCCGGCCGCCTTGGCCAAAAGCGCAGTAGCCTGCAATGATGCAAGCAGCCTTAGGATTGACGCTATTGCTTCCGCCTTTGGCACAGAGGTATGGCGTTCGGAAACGGGAGAAGCCAATGTTGTGGGCCTTGCCGCCCGCTTAAGAGAAAAAGCCTATACGGTCAGAGTTCTAGGCGAAGGCTCCAACGGGGGAGTCATAAGCCATCCGGCCAGGGTAAGAGACCCCCTAAACACAACAATAGCCATACTTAAGCTGCTTTGCACCAAGGGCAGCAATGACAAGCCTGGCCCTTACCGGCTTTGGCTGCAAAGGTCTAGCCAGGCAGAATTGTACACAGAAAATTTTGGCCTTTCTGATGTGCTGGAAAGCCTGCCGGCTTATACTAGTACCAGCGTTTTTGAGGACAGGGCTGCGCTAATAGTAAAAAGCGGCAATCACTCGTCCTTAAAGGCTGCTTATGAATCCCTGTGGAACAAAAAGAAAGCTGAGTTTTTTGCAGAACTGGAAAAGCATTATGGCCCGCTCCAGCTTAAAGTTTTTGGCAGTTCCGGATTCACGGAAGAAGCCCTTAATGGCAGTTTTGCAGAGTCCGGGAGCGGCGGCTTAAAGTTGTGCTTTTATGACAAAAGTTCCCGGCCGGCGGCTTTTCTGTGGATGAGGGGCTCCGGAACAGAGCCGGTTTTCAGAGTGATGGCCGATGTCAGGGGCAAAAACCCCGAACTTGAAGCATGGCTATTGGACAGTCATGCAGCCATTGTAAAAGAAGCGGATTCTCTGTTATAGTCTGTCCAATTTTGTTGTGGAGGATAATATATGGGCCTTCGTGGAGAGCTTTTTTCTACCCGGCTGAGCTGCGACGGCAGAACATATTTTTTTAACGTAAAAGAAAACCGTTCGGGAGACCTTTATCTGACCGTTGTGGAGAGCAAGCCTACAGAAAGCGGCGATTTTGACAGGCGCTCCATAGTCATTTTTCAGGACAACATGGACGAATTTCTTAAAGCCTTTGGGAAATCCAAAATGGCCATGGACGAAGCCGCTCCATCCATCCGTTCCAAACCCCCAAGAACCAGGCGTGAAGCCATGGAAGCCAGGGATGACGGCAGAGCCGACTCTTTCCGCCTGTCGCATGATGAAATGCCAAGGCATTTTATAAACATAAACAGCGGCCGAAGGGCCGACAGCGCCAGGCCCGAAAGAAGCCAGGCAAGCAAGGACAGACAGCGCAGCCCCGAAGCCGCAAAAAGCGGCAGGGTAATAAGGGTTAAAAAAAAGACCAATATAGCTCCTCCTGTAAAGGAAGCCGGAAGCTACAAAAAACCTGGCCCCAAAAAGCCAAGAATCAAACGCGACAAGTAAGGTTCCCTTGCGTTTTTGGCCAAAAACGCTATGTTTTTAAATGGAGAGCTCTAAAAACTGAAGTTTTTAGAGCTCTCCTTAGGATAAAAAATGACTACCGTTTTACAAACACATTTGGGCGAAACAGCTGCCCTGCTTACAGCACTGTGCTGGACCCTCAATGCCATAGTTTTTGAAGCTGCCGGTAAAAAAGTGGGCTCCATGGCTGTAAGCTATCTCAGAATTTTTGTTGCCTTTGCACTATTGTGCCTTTCTGCCTACTTTGCCAGAGGGCTGTTCCTACCTACTGATGCCACTGTGCATAGCTGGATATGGCTGATGCTGTCTGGCGCTCTTGGCTTTGTACTGGGAGACATGTTTCTTTTTGAAGCTTTTGTGCTTATTGGCTCCAGGATATCCCTTTTGATAATGTCTGCCGCCCCGCCTTTAACAGCCCTTGTCGGATTTTTGCTTATGGGTGAACAAATGTCCTTGTTGAACCTTGCCGGAATGTTTGTAACCATGCTGGGTATAGCCATTGTAATTATGAGCAAAAATCCGCAAGAAAAGAAAATAAAATTCAACCGCCCTGTTAAAGGCATAATTTTTGCTTCTCTTGGGGCTTTTGGACAGGCTATGGGCCTCATTTTCAGCAAGTACGGCATGGGCAGCTACAATGTGCTGGCAGCAACCCAGATTAGGTTGGTAGCTGCGTTTATTGCCTATACAATAATCATAAGTATAAGAAGCCAGTGGCCGGAAATACGTGCTGCTTTCAAACATAAGCTTGCCATTGGCAATATTACGCTGGGTGCAATTCTGGGGCCCTTTATTGGAGTCAGCCTGTCTCTGCTTGCGCTTAAACATACAGCTTCCGGAATTGTATCTTCCATATCGTCGGTATCGCCTGTGCTGATAATTCCGTTATCCATAAGCATTTTTAAGGAAAAGATTTTTCCAAAGGAAATTTTGGGTGCTTTTGTTTCCATTGCCGGTGTAATTTTGCTCTTTGTATAACAGATAAGCAAAACCTTTATTCCAGCTTTACTGTAATTTGAATCTGAAGCTCATGCGCTGTATGGGAGAAGGCCCAAGTTTCTGGCAAACAGCTCTGTGCGCCGCTGTCGGATAGCCCTTGTGCCTGGCGTAACCATACTCTGGGTACAACCAATCATAGCGTTCCATAAGCCGGTCTCTGCATACCTTGGCCACTATGGACGCTGCCATAACAGCAGGTATAAAGCTGTCTGCTTTTACAACAGCCTTGCTGGGGCAGGAAAGAGCGGGTGCCTTGTTCCCGTCCACAACAACAATATCCGCTTTTATGCGTAAAGCTTCATAAGCTCTATGCATGGCAAGCATGCTGGCATTGAGTATGTTCAGTTTGTCTATTTCTCCGGGCCAGGCCCATGCGTTGGCCCATAATGCCAACTCAGTAATGGCACGAAAGGCTTCCTTGCGCTTTTTTTCTGCAAGTTTTTTGGAGTCGGCAAGAATTTCCAGCGGGAAGCCGCGAGGCAAGATGACTGCCGCAGCCGCTACGGGTCCGGCGAGCGGCCCACGCCCGGCTTCATCAATGCCGCACAATAGCCCTTCTTCTATTTCTTGGAAAAGGTCAGCCTGCACAGCTTTTATCAGCGCTTTCTATAAATTTGACGGCTTCCAGCTCAAAGCTGCCAAATATTGATTCCAAATCCGGCAGCAATAGTCCGGCTGCTGCAGAATCTCCGGCAGCGGCTGCGGCTTCAATTTTCATGGCGCAATCGCCCAAAGCTTTGGCAGCCAGGGTCCAGGCTGCGCCTTTTATGGAATGGGCCAGCTCACGTACTGTTTTGGCATCCTTGGCCTGTACGGCTGCATCCATATTGGCCAGCTGTGATTTGGTTTTTTCTATAAATCTGGACAAAAGGCCGTTTACCCTGTCCCGTTGACCCAAAAAACTGTCCAGCAATGCAGAAAAATCTACAGTTCCAGGTTCGTGGAGCTTTGTGCCGGCTTTGGCCACATCTTTTTTTAAGGCAAAACTTCTTTCTGCCCAGCGATCCAGCATGCTTTTAAGATCGTTTTTTTTGAAAGGCTTTAGCAGCACATCGTTCATACCCACTTCTATGCATTTATCCCTTTCACCTTTCAGTGCACTGGCAGTAACAGCTATTATGGGTATATTAAAACCCTTTTTACGCAAAGCTTTGGTGGCTTCATAACCATTCATTTCCGGCATAAAAACATCCATTAAAACAAGGTCAAAATTGTTCTTGGCTGCCTGTTCAACAGCTTCCAATCCATTATGGGCAAGAACGACTTCATGTCCGAGCCTTTTCAGTATCGCAATGAAAAGCTCCTGGTTAACAGGATGATCTTCGGCAAGCAAAAGCTTGAGGGACTTTGCTGCCAGTTTTACAGCTTCCGCTTTCCTTGCCAGTGAATCATGGGTTCCTGCAGAAGCCACAGCTTTTTCCATCAGACTTTCTTCTATAGGAGCAAGCTCTATATCATCCAGGATGGCCTTGGACATAATTGCATAAAGCTGCGCCGGATTTAAGGGCTTGGTGGCATAGGCATTGAACCACTGCAAAAGCTTCATTTTTGCATCCGGTCCCATGCCGCCCTCGGGAGCCAAAAGGATCAGTTTGGTTCCGTTTATAAGTTTGTCAGCGTTGATTTCTGCAGCCAGCCGCCAGCCATCCATGCCGGGCATATTCTGGTCTATAAGGCAAACCGAATATGGTTTTTCCTGCTTGGCAGCACTTCGCAGCAAAGAAAGGGCTTCTTCACCCGTAGCAGCACCATCAGCCCTCAAGCCAAAAGAATTCAGCAATTTGACAGAACATGCCAGGGCTTTTGGATGATCATCCACAACAAGAACCCTGGAAGGGCTAAGAGCCCTCTTTTTGGGTGCTGCAATTGCCAGACCTGTATCCAGCGGCCTTTTTATGGGCAGCGTAAAGCAAAAAACAGAACCCCGTGTGATGTTCGGCTTTAATGAAATGACTCCACCCATGGCGCTTAACAGGTTTCTGGAAATTGCAAGCCCCAATCCGGTGCCTCCCTGGGCTTTTATATGGGAATTACCCTGAACAAAAGGCGCAAACAACTTGTCTTTTAGTGTTTCCGGAATTCCCGGGCCTGAATCGCTGACAGTCACATACAGCTGTCCGAAAGAACCCTCAATGCCGCTTTCTTTTTCCAGCTTTGCTTCTATTACAACCTCTCCATAGTCGGTATACCTGACTGCATTTTTAAACAGGTTGACTATAACCTGTCTAAGCCTCCCGGCATCTCCGCTTACATATTGCGGCAGCTCTTCGTCTATATCCAGTATTACTTCCAGACCTTTTTTGTGTGCATCCAGTATCATCAGGTTTATAGCCTGCCTTAAAACAGCTTTAAGTTCAAAATCAGTATTCTCCAGCTCCAGTTTGCCGGCTTCAATTTTAGAAAAATCCAGAATGTCGTTTATAAGGCTTAATAGAACTTCTGCCGCAAACCTGACGTTTTTTGTATAGTCATCCTGCTCCCTGTCCAGTGCTGTTTCTTCAAGCAGCTCGGTCATGCCAAGTATGGTCTGGATTGGTGTACGTATTTCATGGCTCATATTGGCAAGAAACTGGCTTTTGGTCTGGGTGGCTTTTTCCGCTTCTTCTTTTGCAGACACAAGATCCAGCTCCCTGTTTTTTTGCTCGCTTATATTTTGAAAAGTGCAGAACAGGTAAGCTTCATTTTGCAAGTCCTGCTTGGCATTGGCCGTATTTTTGGCATATCCGTTTCCAAGCAGGGATCTCAAGCTGGTTTTTAGCCACAGGCGGCAATTCTTGTGGGTCCTGATACCTGACTCGAAAGACGCCTGTTGCATGCGTCCATTCATGATTTCGTTTGCATAATAGCTGTATCTGCTTGAATTCTGCTCCTCCAGCCAGTCAAAAACGGGAAAGGCGAATTCCAGGGGAGTAAAACCTGCTATTTCTGCAAACAGCTCCATAAAAGCCTTGTTCCATATAATTGGTATGCTCCTGTTGTTGAGCACCAGTATTGCAAGCTCTGCCTGCTCAAAAGCAAGTCTGTAAATTATGTCGGATTCAATCATGCTTATCCCGTCTTGATAATTGTTCATGGGTTTGTTGTTCAAACAAAAAATTTCCTGGTCCGCCCATGTCAGAAATTGGCTTTGAGTATTTCCAGTGTCTTTTTAAGTATCTGCTCTGGTTTCAGGGGTTTTACCAGGTAGCTGCGCACCCCGGATTTGAAAGCCCTGATAATAGATTCCCTCTGTGTTACGGCAGACAGGACAATTACGGGAAGCTCTATGTCCTGGGCTTTTAGTTCGCTTAACACGCCAAAACCGTCCAGCTCCGGCATGCGCAGATCCAGAAATACCAGGTCAAACACCTTGCTTCTTACAGCTGTCATAAACTCCCGGCCATTGGAATAAGTATCGACCCTGGCTTCTATGGCATCAAATGTAGTTTTCAACAGTTCCTGTATTACAAAGTCATCATCGACCACTGCTATGGACAAGCCTTCTCCTATCTGCCTGGCCTTGTTTATGGTTATTTGGGTTTTTGCTTTTTCTGCTTCAAAACGCATCTCTATGGATTCTTTGCCGGAAGCATGCCCCTGGGAAGATAGCACCTTGTCAATAAAAAAAGCTGCCTTGTCTTCGGGGTCATCCGCTTGCATGGCTGCTTCTGTCAAAAGGCCGTCCAGGGCAAGCTCAAGCTTTGTTACAACTTCTATATCTTTGTATTCGTTGCGCCCGTTTACAAATTCATTTACAAAGGCTTCTCTGGTCAAAATCTTTATGTTCCTGAGCTTTGCCCTGGAAGCTTCTATAATGGTGTTAAGCAATATTTCGAGATTGGAACCGTCAATAAAGCTCAGTTCCATGTCAGCCAGCATTACAAGCGGTTTTGGTCTCTGTATGGCATACAAATTAAGAAGTTCCCGAATTTTGAAACGCAACAAGTCCACCTTGTCCCTGTTTATGCCTTTTGCTATTTCCACAAAAATGATGTTGTCGTTTACATGAGCCTCTATAAGGCAGGGGGTTTTGTCAATTTCAAAAC
>JAKPMS010000188.1 GCA_029548805.1 Spirochaetota bacterium
TCCTTCCATTCGCCAAACATTGTTCTAAGCCTTGTCCAGCTTACAAAAAGGGACATGGGATGGGCCACTATAACAAGGCCGCCAGAAGCCTTGATGGCTTTTATGGCTTCTGCAAGCTCTACGCTTTCCTTTTTTACAAACAGGGCCCTTCCTTTGCCCAAATACTTGTCAAAGACTTCCTGTTTTGTTTTTACCAAGCGTTTTTTTACCAATGTTTCTGCAATATGAGGGCGTCCTATCACTCCGGGGCCGGCAACGGTTTTTACATCGTCATAGCTTATGTCAAAACCTTCTTTTTGCAGCAGCCCGATTAGCAAAAGGTTTCTTTTTTCTCTGGAATTTTCAAACTGGGCCAACAAATGGTCAAAAGCGCCAGTATTTTGGCCCAAATCAAGGCCTAACAAGTGAAATTCGCCAGGTTCAAATGCTATGTCTATTTCTATACCGCGGATAAAACGCAAGCCCAGCCTGGAGCAAGCTTCTTCCGCTTCTTTTAGGCCATCCAGGCTGTCATGGTCAGTCAGGGCTATGGCAGTCAGTCCGTCTTTGTAAGCTTTTTGTACCAGTGCAGCCGGGGCAAGGCTGCCATCGCTTATATTGGAATGGGTATGAAGGTCAATCATTTTATAAATAAAGCCCCGCTGTCAAAAATGGCAGCGGAGGCTATCCGGTTCAATATTCAAAATCTCCGGCTTCTATTGACAATAGCTCAACCTCAAAAATCAGGGCGCTGTTTGGCGGAATGCCGCCCTGTGAACCCTGGGGGCCATAAGCCAGGCTGGATGGTATATAAAACTTGAACTTGGAGCCCACAGGCATTAGCTGGAGTCCTTCTACCCAGCCGGGGATCACCATGTTTACTGGGAATACAGCCGGTTCTCCTGCGTCAATGGAGCTGTCAAACTGTTTGCCGGAAATAAAGGTTCCAACATAGTCGACCTTTACCATATCGCTTTCAGTGGGTTTGCTGCCGTCTCCAAGTTTGATCACTTCATATTGCAGGCCGCTGCCTGTTGTGATTATTCCGCTTTTTTTTGAGTTTTTTTCTAGAAAATCGCTTTCTGCTTTGGCATTTTCTGCAGAAATTCTTTCATAGCCCTTCTGCATGGCATTTTGAATGGCCTGCTGGGCTTCCTGTATTGTCATTGTAGGCTTGTCTTTTTCTATTACATCTTTAAGGCCTTCTACAAACTTGTCATAGTCCAGTTTGACGCCTGTATCCTTCAAGCTTTCTCCTATGGCCATGCCAAATGCATAGCTGGCAGTTTGTTCTTCGCTGTTGTTTTCTTTTTTGCCCATGGCAGCACAGGATGATACCATAATGATCATGATTACAAAAAATGCAATGGTTCGGGGAATTTGTTTCATTATTACTTCCAAAGAAAATATAGATAGGTTCGCCAAGCGACCGTCCCGTACGGGGTGCTTATAAGATATAGCTTGCAGGTATATGTTTCAAGTTGGTTCTGGCTCAAGTGATTTTAAAATTTTATAGTTCCCTAAAGATTGTTGTCGGCTCTTTTGGGTACCATATATTGTATAAAGCTATTCTTGCCTATACAATCCCTTGTGTCATTTTTGTAAAAACGGCGTTAACAATAATATTCGGGGAACTACATAAAATTTGTTGTCACTAAGCTTTGGGGAACTAGTAAAAATGACAAAACAGGATAGATAATGGGCACTTAATGGGGTATTATGCCCTTTTATGGAAATCCTGATTTTTGTTTGCCTTTTGTTGGCTGCAGCCATATTAGACTTACCGGTACTGTATGCGGTGCTGGCGGGTCTTAGCGTTTTTTTCCTGTTTGGCCTTAAAAAGGGTAGTTCCGCAAAAAAATTATTGGGGGTGATGATACCGGGTTTCAGAAAGTCCCTAATTGTTGTGGTTGTAATACTGTTGATCGGAGCCATGAGCGCTGCCTGGCGAGCCTCCGGCCTTATGGCTCTTCTTGTACTTGGCGGTTTGTCCCTTATTTATGCTCCTATGTTTTTGCTGTTTGTATTTCTCTTAAGCGCCGGTTTTTCATTCATAATCGGTTCTTCGCTCGGCGCTGCAAGTGTCATGGGTGTGCTTTTGTTTACCCTCGGAAAGGCCGGACAGGTTTCTCCCCTGTTAATGACGGGTGCCATATTGTCAGGCATTTATTTTGGAGACAGGGCTTCTTATCTTTCTTCAAGCGCCCTGCTTGTTTCTTCATTGTGTCAGGTTAACCACAAACAGCATTTGCGTAACATGCAGCATAGTGCCATTCTTCCTTTTTCTGTCTCTGCCATTATGTATGCCTTTCTGTGCATATTCTTTCCTTTCAATGCAAAGCAGGCAGCGGAAGTTCTGGTTCTGAAGGAATTTTTCAGGCTGGGCAACCCTTTGCTTTGGCTGCCTCTTGCTTTTGTATTTTTACCGGCTTTTACCAGGCTTAATTTGAGGTTTTCCATCAGCTTGAGCACGCTGTCTGCCTTTCTTTTAAGCCTGTTCATACAGGGAGCAGATCCAAAAACTGCACTAGGCTATCTGGTTTTCGGGTTTTCTAGGCCCATATCCCATCCCCAGCTGGCTTTGCTTTACGGTGGCGGTCTGCTATCCATGCTAAAGCCCATGCTTGTAGTATTTTTTTCAGGTGCTTTAGCCCCCCTTTTAAAAGAATTGGGCAGTATCGGGCCGTATCAGGACAAGCTGGCCAGTATGGCAACAAAAACCCGCCCATTTGCATCAGCTTTTGTAAGCGGCATTTTTGGCAGCTTAATTGGCTGCTCTCAAACCCTTGCAATTTTTCTGCAGCTTCTGTTGCTGGAAAAGGTTTATCCAGAAAGCGACAATGAACAAAAAGCGCTTGCAATCGGCAATTCTGCCATACTGCTATCTGCTTTGGTGCCATGGAATATAGCCATGGCAGCTCCACTGGCAATAATTGGAGCTCCAGCCCTGGGTGGTATTTTTGCGTTTTACTTGTATCTTACACCTGTTTTGGCATTGATTATGCCAGTCAAAGCCTTTTGCAACCCGAACAACCCAGCACGTGCACGTGGCGCCTGTCGGGGTGTTCAAAATAACGGGCAATAAGATAGCCTCCCCTGGGCACGATTTTTTCGCATACGGGGCATAGCCTTGGATACTGGGTGTTTTCCGGCCAGCAATAAGGGCAGCCATATATCTGCATTATTTTGTCCATGCTTTTGGAAGTAAAAACCTTTGAGCGTACCAACATTCCCACTGCCAGTTTTTCGTTGCATACTGGACAAGTCCTGACTCCGACACCTTTTTCCCGTTCTGTGCCGCTGCTGTCTTTAACAAAACGGGGTCTGCTGCGCTCTGCCTTGGCTGCCCTGGGGGCATAAATCAGGGCCCAGAAAAGCCATAGCAGAAAGGCCCCTACAGAAGCCAGGATAGCCGCAAAAGCCAAATCATACATATTGCAATGATAGCACAGCGCTTCCAGATTGACGAGAAGCTAGGCTGGCTGCATACTCAAAGCCATGGCCAAATTGTATATGGTAGCTACTCCTATAGGCAATCTTGAGGATATCAGCCTGAGGGCTATCAGGACCCTTAAAGAAGCGGATGTCATAGCCTGTGAGGATACCAGGCATACCCTTAAGCTGCTCAATCATCTGGAAGTTAAAAAGCCGCTTATAGCCTGCCATTCGCATGAAGAAGAAAAAGGGGTAGCACGCATATTGGCTTTGCTGGAAGAAGGCAAAAATGTGGCTTTCTGCTCGGATGCCGGGACTCCTGGCCTTTCCGACCCCGGAATCATGGCTGCACAGCAGGCCAGAATGGCAGGCTTTGATGTTGTTCCCGTACCGGGCCCCAGTGCTTTTGCCACCCTGGTATCAGCTTCGGGCATTTATCATAAATCGCTTTTATTTGAAGGCTTTTTATCCGTTAAGCCTGGCAAAAGACGGGCAAGGCTTAAAGAGCTTATGGCCCGCAACGAAGCTTTTTTGGTATACGAGTCGCCATACAGAATTGTCAAGCTATTGAGCGATATGGCCGATATAGATGCTGAACGCAACTTGTGCATAGGCAGGGAAATGACAAAGCTTCACGAAGAGTTTATAATATCTACTGCATCGGCAGCCAGGGACTTGTTGGCAAGCAGATCCACAATAAAAGGCGAGTTTGCAATACTTGTATCCGGCGCCAAAAAAGAGTAAACTTAAGCTTCAGTTTTGCCGATATCTTAATAGTGAAAGACAGGAGCCAGCAATGACCATAGACAGGCTTAATCCCTTGGACCCAATACAACCCAAAAAAACTTCTGGGGTATCCCGGTCTGACAAAAAACCTGGCAGTGATTCTGTTAACCTGTCCACAGAGTCAATTGCAAAAGCCGAACTTTTTAAAGCGCTTGAGCTTGCCAAGGCTGCCCCCGATGTAAGAATGGACAGGGTAGCAGAAGTCAAGGCAAAGCTCGAAGACCCCAATTATATCGATGACCTTGTTCTTGGTGTTACCGCTGACCGCATTCTGGATCAGCTTCTATGACAGACTGATGCCCGAGCTTAACAGCTTTGGCATTGCCCTGTATTCAACTATATAAAATAGAGAACAGGCGGAAGCTGGCTTCCGCTTTTTTTTTCTGCAGGAGTTTGGAATGACAGACTTCAATTTTTATACACCAGCCAACTGTTACATCAGCCAGGATGCCATTTATAAACTCCCCATGGTGCTGGAAAATATGTCCGACAGGGCCATGCTGATAGCTGACCCCGCCTTAAGCGAGGCCAAAACAGCAGAAAGGCTGTCAAGCATCCTGGAAGGCAGGGGCAGACAGCTTATTATTTTTGATGATATGGAAAACAGGCCGTCCTCTGAGTCTGTAGAGGATGCACTAAATATGGCCAGGGCTGCCAGGGTTCCGTTTATAATAGGACTTGGCGGCATCAAGGCTTTGCATATAGCCAAAGCTGTTGCTGCCCTGGCAAACGGGGATCTGTCAATATATGAATGGCTTGACGGCGAACCTCCGATAAAGGACCCTTTGCCATTGGCACTCATACCTACCAGTTACAGGGATCCTTTTTTGCTTTCTGGCGGACTTGTTCTTAATGATGCCCGTTCTGGCAGGGCGAGACTACTTAATGCTCAAAAAGGCATAGAAAAGCATATAATTCTGGACCCCAATGTTTTCAGGGGCTTGTCTGGAAAATCATCTGCCGCAGTTTTAATAGATGGCGCCATGAGCGCCATAGAAGGTTATGTATCAAACCGGGAGAACTTTTTGTCAAATATGGCTCTTAAAGAGGCTTCAGGTTTGTATATAAAGGCTCTGGATGTAATACTTAAGCGCCCTGATGACCCGCAAGCAAGGCTGGATGCGGCAAGAGCCTGTTTTTTGACCGCTCTTGGCTTGTCTGTGTCTGCTCCAGGCCTGGGCACAGCTGTTTCCTTTGCAATAAATGCCAGATGGAAGGTGCCCAAAGCCAATCTTGCTGTGGTTATTTTTCCGTATTTATTGGACCGTTTATCCCGATCCAGACCGGAAAAAATAGCCAGTTTGGCTCCCCTGTTTTGCGAAACAGATCCGGATGAAAGCAGCGCTAGTCTGGCAGCCAAAATGGTGGAATCTGTTCGTACCAGACTTGGACTACTGCTAATACCCAGCAGACTGAACGATTTTAACATTCCGCTGGAACGCCTTTCTGAAAGTGCCGAGACTGCGCGGCGTTTTGACTTCATGAACTTTCTGCCTCAAACCATGACGGTGGAAGATGTATTTGATTTTATAAAAACTGTATATTAACAATAGAGAGATACTCATTTTTTACAGCTTATTGAGCAAATTTTATGCCTCTGATAGTATGTAAGTGTATTGTATGTATAAGTTTACGTGATACTAAGCTTTGGGGAACTAGCAACAGCTTATGATTAATGTCCGGCGGCTCTTCAAATTAAGCCCGCTTCACAGGGCCCGCAAGGCAGCACAGGTTTTGGGCCACCTTGAGGCTGATTACAGAAACGGATCCGCAGCATCAGCTCTATGGATTTTGGATATGGCCAGGGCCTTTGCCATGGATGCCGAACTGCCGGACAATCTAAGGGAGCTTTTTGCTTTTGCCGCCAGCGAAGCGGGCAGTTTGGCTTTGACAGAAACGGAAGCGGGTGCCAGGCTTGTAAACAGACTGGCTAGAGGCCTGGAAGCACATGCTGGCTTTGCACCTGCTGACTGGGATTTCAGGGAGCCACTGGGCTTGGCCCTGGCTTCCGGCTCAAGAAAAGTGTTTCCCGGGCTGGAAGCCTATCTGGAAGATATAAGAAGCCCATTTAATGTAGGTTCCATTTTCAGGACTGCGGATGCCTTTGGTTTTTCGAGACTGTATTTGTCCGGCTTTTGTGCAGACCCGTCCCATGCAAGGGCAGAGCGTGCTGCCATGGGCGCCACTGCCATAATACCCTGGTCCAGAGCCGGCCTGGATTTGCTTGAACAGTACAAAAAGAATGCTGTTCCTATTATAGCCCTTGAATTAAGAGGCATATCCATAGACAAGTTTGAATTTCCCGATAAGGGCCTGGTGTTAATGGGCTCGGAAGAGCTTGGAGTTTCGCCCGAGGCTATTGATTTATGTTCGAGCAAGGTTAGCATCCCCATGCTTGGAGCCAAGGGCAGCCTTAATGTCGGTGTAGCCTTTGGGGTGCTGGCCAATGTATGGAGACAGTCTCTTGTGTCGCGCGGAATCGGGCCGCTGTAATAGCTTCATAGTTCCCAGAAGATTAGTGTCAGCTCTTTTGGGTACCATATATTGTATGAAGCTGCTCAAGCCTATACAATATATGAGGACTTCTAAAAACTTCAGTTTTTAGAAGTCTACCATTATGTAAGTGTAAATCCTGTAAGGATTTACAAAGGGCAGCTCGAAAAATTAAATGAGTTTTTAGAGCTGCCCATATGCCAATATTTTTGTAAAACAGGCTCTAACACTAAGATTTGGGGAACTATATTATGTTTCTTTGAAGGCAAAGCCTTTTAACTTGTTTGACAATTGCATCCAATAGTCTTAAACTGTCCGGCATAAACTAAAACTCCAGAAAGGGAGCTTCGATGGCAAGGGTTGTATTAAAAGACGTTACCAAAACTTATGATGGCAACGTAAAGGCGGTGGATTCTGCCAATATTATAATTGAAGACAAGGAATTTGTCGTATTTGTGGGTCCTTCAGGTTGCGGAAAATCTACCACCCTGCGCATGGTTGCCGGTCTGGAAGAGATTACTGGAGGGGAAATAAGCATAGACGGTAAAGTGGTAAACGACATACCTCCAAAGGACAGGAACATAGCCATGGTGTTTCAGAACTATGCTTTGTATCCCCATATGTCTGTATACGACAATATGGCCTTTGGCCTGAAAATCCGCAAGCTTCCAAAGGCAGAGATAGACGAACGGGTCAAGGAGGCAGCCAGGATACTGGATATAGAAAAGTACCTGGACAGAAAACCCAAGCAGTTGTCCGGCGGGCAGCGCCAGAG
>JAKPMS010000003.1 GCA_029548805.1 Spirochaetota bacterium
CTTAAAATTGAGCTTTACAAAGCATCGGAGCTTGCAGAAATTGACGAAAACTCATGGATAATAATAGTGGACGGCCAGAAGGGCAATGCAAATCTGGGACTTTTATCCGGTAAAAATGTTGCTGCCATTGATCATCATGAACTCAGAAAGGATGCCAATTATCTTTTCTCGGACATAAGGCCAGAAACCGGGTCCTGTTCAGCCATAGTAGCAGAATATTATAAAGAAAGCAAAATTAAGCCTGACAGGCTTGTGGCTACCGCACTGAGTTATGGCATATTGATAGATACCGATGCACTGACCCGTGGCGTATCCGAACTGGATGTTGCCATGCTCCACTGGCTTCATCCATATAACGATACGGATCTATTAAGAAAACTGCGCAGGCGGCAGCTAACCATGCATGATTTGGGCTTATTGGCAGACGGATTCAAATCGGTAGAAATACTGTCAAAGCTGGCCATAATGAGGCTGGATGGAGCCGATGATTCGCTTATTGGTTCCGCAAACGATATTATTCTATCGCTGGATGAAGCGGATGCTTCAGTTGCCTACTCGGTCCAGCAGGACGGCATAAGATTGTCTGTTAGAAGCACTATAAACCCTGACAGTATTTATTCCGACCAGGCAAAAACATCAAACTGGCCGCCCAGGGCTGACGAATTGATAAAGGCTGTCATTGAAGGCCTGGGTTTTGGAGGCGGGCACTCGTACATGGCAGGAGGCTTTATTCCTCTTTCTGCATTGCCAAAAAATGAGGAGCCGGGGCTGCTTATAAAAAACCGAATCCGGGACTATCTAGAAAAGTTTGTTTAGTTTTACAGCGAGAAAAACTCGGACAAACGCCTGTAAAGGGCTCCTACAGCTTCCTTTTCTGCAGGGCTGGCAATATCCGATATATCGTCAACCAGGGCTTCCAGGCTTGCAAGCGTTTCGTTTATGGCAGTATGAAGTCCCCTGGATACCCTGAACCAGTACGAGCCGGCAGAATCTGTAAACAGGCTTATAAAACCCAACTCTGCTTGCTTTGGCTTCCAGTAAGAAGCCCTGAGTGCATTGTCCAAAACGGCAATGAGGCCTTTAAGATCATCATTTACATTAAATTGGCGCTTTTTGGGCCATTCCCTTTTTATATCGTTTTCCGGATCCAGCCAATGGGCTATTTTTAGAATTGTGTCCAGTTTTTCTCCATCCAGTATTCTTTTGTGCCCTATTGTTATTACGCCAAGCATGCCTTTATGCCTTATGGAGCTTTCTTCTCCAAAGTTTTCTCTTGCTTTTTTAAAGCGCTCCCATTCCAGTACAACCTTTTTGCGCTTTTTTTGCGTAATAATCTCGAAAACTT
Organism: Spirochaetota bacterium; assembly: GCA_029548805.1. GTDB lineage: Bacteria > Spirochaetota > Spirochaetia > Treponematales > UBA12059 > SZUA-370. The sequence goes on from JAKPMS010000003.1 coordinate 1,346, forward strand.
CCCCGCCCAACTTTATCCTGTTGGTAAAGTCCCTTTCTGTCTGCTTTTGGCTTTTTTGGATGGCGCCGGCTTTGTCAGCTTTTTGTACTATGCCTGCGCTATCCGGCCTTGGAACGCTTTTAAGAAGAACTTCTGCGGCAAAGGGCGATATTTTTGAAAGCATGCGTTTTTGGAGCGGCGATACGCTCATGGCATACATCCTGGTTGTTTTTACGATTTCTCCGGCTACCAAAAATTCGGGGTTCTCCCTGAACATGACCGAGCCCGGATGTATCTGGACCTTTTCTCCCATAATTGTCCTGAACAAACCCTGGCTTTCTTTTGCGCAAATAAACTGGATAAGCCCCCTGCTTACCGCACAAAGATAGTTTTCTGTAGCTCCTGCAGCGCCTACAGCTCCTCCATTGGCCAGGGTAAACCCTAGCTCATGAACTATAAGTTCAATTTGTTCTTTTATTCTAACTATTTCCATCATGCTGCGCTCATCAAGGTAGGATAGTTCGCAAAACTTGGCCTTGCTTTTGGCAGACAAAAAGGCTTTGTAAATCATCAAATATGACACAAAGTCGCCTGATGGATCCCTAAAGCTGTGGTGGGCCTTGCGCGCTTCCAATTCTTCTCCCGGGGGTAATACATAAGGGCTTTGGGTAGACAGGAAGGCGGCAGCAATAATCACTTCTTCTATCACATTTGGGTAGCGCAGCATGGCTTCTACTATCATCCTGGACAGCCTGGGCAAAAGCGGAAACGCGCACATCAAAACACCCACCCTGGACAAGCTGCGGTCCGCTTCCAGTGCGTCAAGAAGCTTCAGTATTTCCATGGCGCCGAGAATGCCCGCTCGCGGAGGTTTGGAAATAAAATCGAAGCGCTCGAATTCTTTTATTCCTAGCTCCGCCATCCTGAGCAGCACTTCTGACAGGTCCGTTCTGTATATTTCTTCCATTGTAAACAGGGAGCGGTTTTCAAAATCGGCCCTGTTGTAAAGCCGGTAACAAAAGCCGGGAGCCGTACGCCCCGCCCTGCCCTTGCGCTGATTGGCAGAAGCCCTGGATATGGGTACCTGCACAAGGCTGGAAGTAAAGGTTTTGGAATTATAAAAATTCAGCTTTGCTAGGCCGGAATCTATAACACTTGTAATGCCGTTTATTGTAACGCTGGCTTCCGCAATATTGGTAGCTATGACCACTTTGGTCATTTCCGGAGGAGCTTCTTCAAACACCCTGGCTTGTTCATCCTTGCCCAGCCTTGCATACAAAGGCATAAGAAACAGCTTTGGGCTGTCCTGACCGGAAGACAGCAGTTCCATGCAATCCTTGATCAGCTTCTCTCCCGGCAGAAATATGAGTATGTCGCCTTTTCTTTTGTCAGAAACAATGCGGCCAACTATTTCTGCTATCTTCTCCAGCAAGGAATCAGGATTGGCTTCAAGGATTGGAGGCTCCCAAATAACGGTAACCGGGTACACTTGCGTGTCAATTTTAACTATGGGGCAATCGCCAAAATAAGCACTGAATACTTCCGCATTTATGGTTGCGCTGGAAACTATTACCTTGAACTCGGGCCTGGATTCAAGAACCCGCTTTAAAAGTCCAAGAATAAAGTCTATGTTCAGGCTTCTCTCATGAGCCTCGTCCACCATAATTATGGAATACTTAGACAACAAAGGATCCAGCTTCATTTCCTGGAGCAGAATGCCGTCTGTCATTATTTTTATACGGGTACTTCTGTCGGTCTTGTCTTCAAATCTCATTTTATACCCTATAAGGCCGGGCATTGGTACTTCAAGCTGTTTGGCTATAAACTCGCTTACAGAAATGGCGGCTATGCGCCTTGGCTGGGTTACCCCGACAATACCCTGCTTTGTATATCCGGCTTCATTAAGAATTACAGGCAATTGGGTGGTTTTGCCGGAGCCGGTGGGGCTTTCTACCACAATGACCTGGTTATTTGCCAGCGCTTCAAGTATTTTTTCCCGTTGCTGGTAAACGGGCAAGCTTTTAGGATCCATATAACCATTATAAGCCTATAGGCCTCTATATAAACAGGGGCAAAGCAATTTTGTGTTTTGATTTGTTCCAAGACAGGCCGGAAGGATGTGGTCAAATGCAATTTTGGGATTAGAGCTGCCCATTAGACTCTAATTTGTTATATTTTAAGAATATTTGCACAGAAAGGATACAAATAATGCAGGAAAGACAAATAGGCGAGCAGGTCAGGGGTTTTAGAACCAAGGACGGTGCGGGGGTAAGCCTTGTTAGAGTGCTTGGCACCAGCACCGTAAAAAGCTTTGACCCCATCTTGCTGCTTGACTCATTTGACTCAGTAAACCCGGACGAATACACAGCAGGCTTCCCATTGCATCCGCACAGGGGTATAGAAACCATAAGCTATATTTACCGCGGAAAGATGACTCACAAGGACTCTCTTGGCAACGAGGATACGATTAGTGACGGTGAAGTCCAGTGGATGACAGCCGGCTCCGGAATACTACATGAAGAAAGGCTGCCGGCATCGGACAGGATGCTTGGAGTACAGCTGTGGCTAAACCTGCCAGCCAAGGATAAAATGACCCATCCCTCCTATCATGCCATTAAAAAAGCCGACATAGAAGAGTTTGGCTTTGATGGCGGTTTTATGCGCATTTTAGCCGGAAGCTACAAAGACAAGCAGGGTTATAAAGCCAAGTATTTGCCGCTGGATTATTACGATATTCATCTTGAGGCTGATGCTTCTGTTTCAGTCAACGTAAAGGAAGATGCTTCTGTAATGGTTTTTACGCTTGTTGGAGACGTTTACATAGGAAGCGTTTTGTCGGAAACCAATTTAATTAAAGAAAAAACTGCAGCAAAGCTGTCCAGAGGTGAGCTGGTAAATATAAGGGCCGGAAGCAAAAATGCACAGCTCCTTTTTATGTCCTCCGAATACCTGGCTGAGGAAATAGCCTGGGGAGGTCCAATAGTAATGAACACAGAAAAGGAGCTGCAAAAAGCTTTTTCGGATTTGCGCTCCGGTACATTTTTACAGGAAGGCATTTCATATTAGCGGATATTGGCTGGCGCTTTTAAAATGGCACTCTTTACATCAAAGCTTGATGCCAACACAAGTTTGGGGCGATTGAAGCAGAACCGGGTTATGGTTCAGCGGCTGTACATTGTGCAATTCCGCTGAACCTTTTTTTTACTACTTATGCTTGTTTACTTGTTTACATCGCTCATGGGAATGCCTGCAGCTTTGGCTACTCCTTCGCCATAAGCCTGGTCTGCCTTTTGGCAGTTCTTTATGTGCCGGATTTTAATTTCCTTGGGGGCGTCGCCCATGGCGCGGGCAGTGTTTTCAAACAGGACTTTTTTCTGCTCCTCATTCATAAGGCGGAATAGTTTTCCGGGCTGGGTAAAGCTGTCATCGTCCTGCGGATAGCGGTCGGCTGGACCATCCAGGAACAGCGCTGGCTCTTTAAACTCGGGCTGATCCTGCCACTCTCCATAACTGTTGGGGTCGTAGCCAAGCGTGCTGCCCTGATTGCCGTCTACACGCATGGCGCCATCGCGGTGGTATATGTTGGCTTTGTTGCGAGGGGCGTTTACAGGTATCTGGTGGTGGTTTACGCCAAGGCGGTAGCGCTGTGCGTCCCCGTACGAGAACAGCCTGCCTTGCAGCATTTTGTCTGGCGAAAAGCCGATGCCAGGCACAAGGTTAGCTGGGTTAAAAGCAGCCTGCTCCACCTCGGCAAAATAGTTGTCCGGGTTCCTGTTCAGTTCCAGAACGCCAACCTCTATTAACGGATAATCCTTGTGGTACCATACCTTGGTAAGATCGAAGGGGTTGTAGGGCATTTTGGCTGCATCCTTCTCCGGCATGACCTGTATGAACATTTTCCAGCGCGGAAAGTCTTTGCGCTCTATGGCATCGTACAGGTCGCGCTGATGGCTCTCGCGGCATTTGGCTATTACTGCTTCTGCCTCGGCATCGCTAAGGTTCTTTATACCCTGCTGGGTAAGCAGGTGGAACTTTACCCAAAAGCGCTCGTTCTTGGCGTTTATTAGGCTGAAAGTATGGCTGCCGAACATGTGCATATGCCTGTAGCTGGCAGGTATGCCGCGTTCGCTCATGGTGATGGTAACCTGGTGCAGAGCTTCCGGTAGGGAGGTCCAGAAGTCCCAGTTGTTTTTTGCGCTGCGCAGGTTGGTGCGGGGATCGCGCTTTACTGCTCGGTTCAGGCCAGGAAAACGGAGCGGGTCACGCAGGAAGAAAACGGGGGTGTTGTTGCCTACCAGGTCCCAGTTCCCTTCTTCTGTATAAAATTTGATGGCGGTACCGCGTATGTCGCGCTCTGCATCGGCAGCTCCCCTTTCACCCGCCACGGTGGAAAAGCGCACAAAAAGATCGGTTTTTTTGCCAAGCTCCGAGAATACCTTGGCCTTGCTGTACTTTGTAATGTCGTGGGTAACGGTAAAGACTCCGTATGCCCCAGAGCCCTTGGCGTGCATGCGCCGCTCCGGAATTACTTCCCGGTCAAAATGGGCAAGCTTTTCCAGGTACCATACATCCTGCAGAAGTTGCGGCCCAAGGGGGCCAGCGGTAAGCACATTGTCGTTGTCTGCGACAGGCGCACCCGCGGCTGTCGTAATTTTCTTCGATTTTTCCTCTTTCACTTTTTTCTCCTTGATAAAACAAGTCAGGGGCTTTATATATAGTCTTTTTACTATATTTTGTCCTGAATTGACAAAGATAATAATATTGATTGAATAATTCAACATTCGGGGTTAATTTAAGGCACATAAACTCATAGCACTGCGAATATGCCAAGCTAGTTTCGCCCTCCTATTGGCGCAAACTAGCTTGGCTAAATTTGGTAGATACTATCCTTCAACCAGTTTATATTTTCTCATAGTTCTGGGAAAGTTTTTTCCAAAAACAAATATGCAGACAGGACTGTTTTTAAGCGTTGGTATCATGCTTAAAAAGAAATCACAAATTTCCTTGTTTAAGGCTTCGCCGTCATTTAATATAATAACAAGGGGTCTTTTTATGCGTCCAAACATGCAAATGCATTGGCCAAGTTTTTTCCACATCCTTTTTGTTATAATGATATCATCAGAATTTTTTCCAAACAGAAGCTTGCCCAAAGGCTCAGAAGAAAATGCCCTTTCCATTCCGGCCAAAGACAAATTGTTTTTAAGTTCAAAAATAAAGTCTTTGCCCTCCATTTCCAGTTCATCGGCTATGGTTTCTGAAAATCTTTTTAAAAAAGAAGCAACATTGTTGGCGTTAAATGTCCTTACAGATTTGCAATCAGCAAGCATGTTGTCATTTTTTATAAATATTAAAAATTCTTCTAGGTTTTGTCTTACTGTTAGGCTGCCGTCATTTTCCATAAAGCGCAGGTCACCCTTCCCTAGCCCCGCGTTATGAACAGATATCCTTAGTGAGCGCAGGACATCTACAAAACCAACGCGCCTGTAGCTCCAAGGGACCTCTTTGTTGCTTTGCAGCTCTGTTGCTGCTGTCTTTTCCCTGGGTTTAAGTAGCGGAGTATCTTCCTTGCCAGGGGAAACATCCTGTAATGGCTGCTTAATAAGCTCAGGCATTGCAACAGCTTGCTTTTTGGGGCTTTCTTCTTTGACGTCTTTTAGCCTTTCATTTATTTGTTCAGGTACAGGCTTAGTATAAATTTGGTGGGCAGAAAGATATGTTGCAGACAGATCCTGAAAATATTTTGCAACTTCTGGCCTTGGTACTGCTTCGGGAACAGCTACAGGTCCTTTAACATAAGGCGAATACCTTGCCGCAGCTTTTGTGTCCCTGTTGACATCAATTGTTTCATTTGCAAAACCAGAATACTCTTTTAAAACATCAATGAACTGATTAAAAAATTGCCTTCTTGTTTCTGGATTATTGTCTGTCAGTTTTTCCAGTAGTTCTTTTAGATCAGGGTTTATCGGGTCTTTAAGCAGATATTTAAGAAGAAATGCTACGGAATAATAATCGCTTTCCATTATGGCTTTGCCTTGTTGCACTTCCGCTGCAACAAAGCCAGGATACTTTTTTCCGTGCTCCTGTTTATATAAACCATTGTTTATTAAGACCGCGTATCCTGGTATGCAAAGTTTTGCCGAAGCCGCCAAAGCCAATTCTTTTTTAACAAGTATTGTATCGGGATTAATATTGGCATGAACAATACCCATTTCGTGCAAGGCTGAAACTCCCGACGCAATTTTTAATGTTAACGCGCAGGCATTATTGATGTCTGGGTATAATTGTTCTTCCAGTTTTTTATGCAATGTAATTTCATCATTGTATTCGCTAGATACAAAAAGTCTTTTATTAAAAAATTCTGCTTCTACCAAACGCAAGACGGCTTCATGTCCAAGGCTAAAACACTTTACGGCTTCTGCTCTATATAAATCCAGGACTTCTTTTGGCCAGGCATTTTCTTTTACAAACTGCAAAAGAAAGCGCGTAGGAGAATAAATTGCACTGCCCAGCCAGGATTCCATCCAGGCATCTTCGGCAAATTTTTCATGAAGTTTGTAACAGTCATTTATTTCCTGCAGAGCGGAAATCATATTGCCAAAACCCCCGGTACTGTACTGTAAAAGGCCCCAAGCAAAAAAACACTTGGGGCCTGGCTGTTATAAAAGTCAAAAAACACAGCTTACAAGGGCCACATTACATTTTTGAAATATGATTCTTAAACATCTATTCTTGGAACATTTGGCTTAACCTGTTTTTCTTCATAGTTGCCGCGTTCAAGTATGACATCAGGTATGGCTTCGTTCATGCGCTTGGTCATATCCAGGAACTTGCCCCGTATGTTGTTTGCCTGAAGGGCAACATCCTTTATTTCTTCAGATGGCATAGGTTTTTGAGGCTCAATAAGGCCAGAGATTCTGTCCAGTACAGACAAAATGGATCTGTTTAATGGATCCATCTGGTCCTTGGACTTGTCCAGATGCTTGCCAAGGTTGTTCAAATCTGTAACCGTTAGAGGATAAAGGCGGTAACCCTCTTCCGGCATTTCATAACACTGGGTTAAAAGACCGTCTATGATCATTAGTGCTTTTGGATAAGCTTCCCCAACCTTCCAGTCGGTAAGCATACGGAAACATTCCCTGAGCATAAAGCCATTGGGCTGTATGGTGCCAAGGAATTTTGTTGGATCCCTATCTCCCACAAGTACATCGATAACCCACTTGTTGCCCGATTCTATCAGGCGGAAAAAAACGGGATAATTGTCAGGATTAAGGCCCACTTTGCCCGTTAGGTAATGGGCAAAAGCAACAGCTACAAACGTGCCATATTCTTCACTGCATTGTAAAACATCCTTAAGGTATCCCAGTGATAGAGAATCTATTTCTTTTTCTGTCCACAAGGGCCATTCGGCGCGCGGCATCTATTCCTCCCCATTCCCGAACATGAAGCCGGACTTTAGTCCGGCTCTTTTGTTCCGATACGCAGTTATATAGCCTTTACTTGCTTATTTTGCTTCTGCCTCTGCTAGTGGTTTTCTTTCCCTGGGCTGAACGTCTTTGTCCAGATTGGCTTCAAGGCGCAAAAGTACCTCAGGAATTATGTCAACCAGGTGCTTTTTGGAGTCGAAGAAATTGTTTCTGATATGATGGCTATGCACAGCAAGGTCTTCCATGTCCTCATCAATATTCTGGCCTTCAAGCGAAGATAGCTTGTCAAGAATGTCCAGAATGCTTCTGTTAAGAAGATCATCCTGACCTTTTTCTTCGTTAAGGTGTTTGCCAAGGGCGTTAACGTCTGCAACAGTAGGCGGATATATTTTGTACCCATCCAGAGGAGAATTGTATGTTGCCTGGAAAACACCAAGAATAATGCCAAGGCTTTTGGGATAAATTTCTGCCTTACGGTATTTTGCAAGAATAGAAAAACAAGTAGACAGAATAAAATAGTTAGGCTGGATGGAACTCATGAACAGGAAGGGGTCCCTTGTGCCCAACAGGGCGTCTATTACATGATGATTCCTTACAGTCAGAAGATTAAGGAATATGGGATAATTACCGTTTGTAATTCCCGTAAAATTGAGATAGCTGGCATAAGTAATGGCAGCTTCAACAGCCTCTTGGGTTCTGCAACCAAGTATGCCTTTAAGCATGTTATATTCTATCTGATGGATATCCTGGTCGTTCCAATCCTGCTTTTTCTCAAACAGTGCTCTCATTATCTTGCTCCTTTCCAGCTCAGCTTACGTAAAGTTGCCTGGGTGCTGTTTCCTTGGCGACATAGTCGGATTTTACCAAAAGCACCTGAGGAATTACATCTTCCATTTTCTTGCGTTTGTCAAAGAAGAAGGTACGAATACTGTTTGCCTGCCTTGCCATTTGTTCTTTGTTTGGCTCATTTGAAGTACCAGCCAAAGAACCCAGCCTGTCCAAGATATCCAGAATACATCTGTTGTTAAGATCATCCTGGCCCAGCTCTTTGTTAAGATGCTTGCCAAGATTGTTTACATCGTTAATCGAAACAGCAAAGATTTTATAGCCATCTTTTGGAGAAGCATAGGCTGCCTGCAGTACTCCAAGTACTACTGAAAGAGTAACAGGATAGATACCGCCTGGATGCCAGTTTGTCAGCAGCTTAAAGGCAGTATACGCAAGATAGCTGTTAGGCTGAATGGGGCTTAGCAAGAGGAATGGGTCCTTTGCGCCTACCATGGTGTCGATTACCCAGTGGTTTTCCACCTCCAGAATTTTCAGAAACGCAGGATAATTATCGTTATTTAATCCTGACAAAGACAGGAAGTAGGCAAAACTTATTGAGCCTTCCACCGCCTCTTCTGTTCTGGAACCAAGCATATTTTGCAATATGCCCAGTTCAACCTGCATTATTGTCTCTTTTGACCAAGTCCTTTCAATGACTCGTTCGGTCTGCTTATCTATTATAACCTCCGTGCTATTATGAGCTTATATAGGGCTTTATCAAAAATTATAAATGGGGTATCTGCTCTGTCAAGAGTAAATAGAGCTTTATTGGTTTTTTTTGTGCATATCCATGAAGCTTTTGCCAAAAAGCAGGTATTCTTCATCATGGCTTGTATTTTCCGTCTCTTCCTTAGATTTAAAAATGCTTCTGAAATAGGTATTTACATAATCCCGTCTTTTAAGAAGGGACTCAACAGTATCTTTAACCAATTTTTCTTCATCATTACAATATCCTCTGAAGCACAAAGATGCAAGATCAGCAAGCTCCTTTTTGCTTATCGAATTAAAAGAAGAAAGCCTGCCTTCAAACGCGTCAATAGATACGCCTTCAAAGTTATCTGGTTTTAGTAGTGTTAAAAACCTTGTTTTTTCAGCTCTTTGCCAGCCAAATTTGTCCTGAGTGCCTGTAATTTTCATAGAAGTGGAAAGCATATCAGCCTTGTCGTAATCTATAACAACGACAAACTGCTTGTTTTTAGAATTATTTATTACAAGATAGTTGTTGGGATTACGGTCTTCATCAAAAAAAATCCATCTGTTAATTAAATCCGCCCGTAAAATTTCTAGAAAAGGAGGTTTAAGATAATCGTAGGAGCTTATCTGCATGGCATGTGGAACAACCTTTGTTGCCCTGAATGGCTTGCCGTCTATTTTTACAGCTGCAGTTGGCGCCGCCAGTGTTCCAGTCCTGTGGTCAAGCAAAAAGGCCAGCTGGCTGCTTCTGTGAAAAAGCATTTCTTCCGCACTAGAAACTGGTTTTACGATCCAGGCATCACCTTCTTGATCTATGGCGCCCAAATAGCTTTTAACCTGTGCATTAAAAGGAACGATGTCCTGGCTATCACTTAGCTTCAGCTTTAATTTATTTAGGAGCTCGGCCAGGGCCAGGCTGTCTATGCCCAGATAATAATACTGTATAATTTCTTTGTCAGCGGCTTCCAGGACCAATTTTTTTTGTTCATCCATAATAATACACCTCTTTTATTTCCTTTTTAGCCATTTTATACACAAGTTTGCCGTTTTCTACAGTAAAATATGGTGCCATGCTTCCTGAGCCAGAATAAATAATATGATGGTTTTTTATGCCTATTACATCTAGCCAAAGTCCTGTCTTGTTTCCATCATTCCACATTGGATTATGTCCGACAATAAAATGAGTCATAGCTGGCAAATCAAGAAAATCCAGGGCAAGGCGCAGATCTTTTTCTCCATATTCCTTAAGGCTTGAATTACCATGAAATTCGTTAACCCTGTTCCACATGAGCTGATGGGCTTTTTCAGGATATTGCCTTATATTTATCAGCTCCTCTCTTACGAGCCCGCCTCTTGGGGGGCCTGCATGGGTAATTACCCAGCCTTGTCCTATTACAAAATATGGCAATGCATCAAAAAATGCCTGAATTGCATCAACGTAAAGCTTGCCTTTATTTTCCAGCAATAGTTTTTTTAGCTCCAAACCCTGCAAAATACCACTTTTACTTAGTTGTTCGTCAAAGCTGTCGTGGTTTCCCCTTATGTAATAGACTCTGCCAGGATAGGTATAGTAAACATCAAAAAGTTCATCTAGCATAAAGAGGGAGCTTTCCATTTGCTTCATATAGCCAGTTCTGTCATCATGAAGAACGTCCCCAATAAAAATGCATGCAGCTTTCCCGGACTCCAGGTCCGCTCTATTGTTGTCGTGATCAAGAATAAATTTGAGATGCTCTATGTTGGCATGCAAATCTCCAATAATTATTGGCCTTAAATTATCGGGGAACATAATTAAACCACCAGGCTTTTTTGTATTGTCTTTAAGCCTTCCTGGCGTTGAGTTTACAAGGTCTATGACATACTTTACCAAATCCACCCCTTCTGGTTTCTTGCTTTTTGAAGAATTTGGTAGCTCTGTTTTTGCAATAGTATCTATTTTTTTTGCCACAATATCTCCCTGGCTTTCCCGCCAGGAAAACTGTTTTTAAGCCTGGCTGGGCTATTTTTTCTTTTTAGTCTTGTTTTCTGTAGCCGGCTTTTTAGTAGCTGGTTTTTTAACAACAGGTTTTTCGGCTGCTGGCGTTTTGGCCTCAGTTTGCTTTTCTTCAGGCTCGATCTCTTTTACAAAACGCCCAAGACTGTCTCTTTTCCTCTGCCTCCGTTTTGTAATTAGCTCCGCGTAATCTTCCTCCGGATGCACACCCTTTCGGTCGGGGAAGCGTACAAGCAAAGGCTCTGGTATCTCGTCTACAAGTTCCTTTGTTTTGTCAAAATACGCATACCTTACATTAAAAGCATGCTTAGACAGAACATTTTTATCCGGTTCTCCATAATATTCTCCAACGTTGGCCAGTCTGTCAAGAATCTCAAGAATAAGGCGGTTTATTGGGTACTCCTGGCTCTCTTTCTTTAACAAGAATTTGCCAAGAGAGTTTATATCCATAATACTGATTTTTCTTATGCGATAGCCGTCATCCGGATCAAAATATGCATTTTGAATTATTCCCAGTACAGCTTCTAAAGCATGCGGGAAAATTTCATCGGGATGCCTAGAAACAAGCATGCCAAAAGCTGCATCTAAGAGTTCCTCGTCCGGCCTTATTGTTGAAAATAGCAAACGCGCTTCGTGTTCGTGTAAAAGTTCTTCTATAACCCAGGGGTTGTTTGTCATTAAAAGCCGCATAAACAGCCAGTAGTTGTCAGAATTTAGGCCTGCATTGTTAAGGTAACGGGCAAAAGCGACAGCACACTCAACCTGAGCCTGAGTTGTACAGGCGAAAAGCGCTTCCCTTACCTGATACACATGATCGCGTATGAGTTGTTTATCGTTACTGACAAGTGCAAAACTGTTTTTTGTTGACATCGCAGGGTATCCCTTCTTAGTATCGGAGGGATAATCAGTGACATTAAGATCAATCGGATTGTCATTACTCACACTTATATTGTTACTCCATATACAGACTTGTGCAATACAAGAAGCAAGCAATCTCTAATAATTCCTTTAAGGCTATCACCACAGCTTTTCAGCACAAGCAAAGATTTGACTTGTTTTTCTGGAAAACACACAAAAAAACCTAATAGAAGAGGGGTTTCAGCACCCTTCCGTGTATATCGTTGTTCATCTATGGTTACAATTCCCAATGTTTAATCCGTAATTCATCTATACTGTTTGTAAACATACTTGCCATTGGTTTTATTGACTTCCAAGATGCCCCAACTTCCATCTGTCCAGTTGCGGTTGTTTACAAAGCTGTATACGCCTATTTCTTCAAAGCTGCCATAATTAAAGCGTTTGCCATAGTGATCATGGCCGGAAAAAACCGCTTTTACATTATACATTGCACATGAGTCTATCAGTAATGCCCGTTCCCTGGGATCACTTAAAGAAAAATAAAAAATGCCTCCCCGGTACAATGGATAGTGAATAAAAACAAACTTGGGTTTCTGGTCATTTTTAAGGGCCTCGACAAAAACCCTTAATTGTTTGGAGCCAAGCGTTCCGTTTCCGGAATCCAGAAAATACCAGCTAAAGCCAGCTGCAGAAAACCTGTAAAAGCTTTTGTTGGGATGCACGGTCTTTTCCCAATCCGGCCAGCCAGAGTTGTACAGGTCATGGTTGCCTACAATTCCGTATGCTTCTTTAAGCCCATATTCGGTTTTAAGTGTGTATACGAGGCTTTTGTATTCTTCAAAACCAGATGCGGACCCTGTATCGGCGATATCGCCAAGCGCAATACAAAAAAGGGGAAGTTCTTCTGGGTCCAGTTTGTCAAGATATGCAAAAAGCTTAGCCTGGGCATTTGTTTTGCCCTTGCCAAAATGCAAATCCGACAAAAGAAGTATGTTATACAGCTGCCCCGGTAAGGAGCTATTAAAAGGAGGGGCAACGTCTTCCAGTACCGTGCTCCTGTGATTTACATCGTCCTTTCTGTAAAGGAATTCGTCCAGCCCGTACCTGCAAGAGCCCAGGATGCTTGCAAGCAAAAGGACAAAAAACAATAAGCTTTTTACGCTCCATTTATTGCTGATATTTTTACTCCTTTGCAATCTTGTAAGATAATGCCATTTTAAAAGCCACAATATTCATGTAGGAAGTGAGAGTAAACTGGTCTGTATAACTTATGGCAAGCTGACCCGCAAGCTTCCAGGCATCACTCAGTTTGTATTCCAGCTCCAGGGCATAAACGGGAAAAAGGAACAGTGGATAATAAAACTCGTCATACGAAGCAACAGAGAAGCTTGCAAAAAGTTTAGGGGAAATTTGCCTGTTAAGTTTTATTTTTAAAGCCAAACCATTATTTAGCAAAAAGGGGACACTGGCAGCAATGGAATGTATGCTAGTATATTTTTGCATAAGGGATATGTCCATTTCGTATTCCAGTGTACCTGCGGAGCCGGCACGAAACGCAAACCCGTAAAACAAGTCATGTTCAAAAGCCAAATCATAAAAGTAGTTGAAATGGTACAAAAACAAAAGTCCGGCATCAAAATTTTTGCTCTCAAAAAAATACCAGCGCGGAAAAACCAGCAAATTTGCTGCTCCTTTTATAAAGTGAATGCCAAAAACGGTTTTTATGCTGTGGTCCCGCAGTTTTAAATCCAGTTCATACATCAGGCTTGCAAAAGCGTTAAACGGCTCGCTAACCAATGGAGAAACAAACCCGGCTTTTAAAGAAACTTCATTATCCATGGAATGGGACAAGACCGGGCAAAGCCCGAAAGCAAAGGCAAAAACGCAAATACCAAAACCCTTGTTTGCCTTGTAATTTTTTGCTCTTTTTTTAGTCATGGTTATTACCTTGTTGGCCAAGTGCTCAAGAGTTCTTCATAGCCACTTTGCGTAAATATTGTCCAAGGCTGACTATAATACAGTATTTGATTTCCTCCAAGAAGATATGGATACTTTTAGTGTTCCTGCAGGCCTGGACGAGCCTTTGAAAGGTTTCTGCAGGGCAACTATTTTTGCATACTTTTGTATCTTGTATTTTGGGATCGGCGTAATAGCCCAAATTGAACAGTACGGACATATGCTCCTTGTGCCAGACAATAAATTCATCAAAAACATTCGGGTTCATTCATACTGGAGCTTTGTAATGCCTATTTGCCATTCCTTAAAATCTCTTCCAGCTCATCTGCCGGCATCGGCTTGTAATAATAATAGCCCTGGGCTTCATCGCAATTGCCTTGTGTCAAAAACTCCATTTGACCTTTTGTTTCGACTCCTTCTGCTATTACTTCCAGCTCCAGACTCTTGGCCAGATTGATTATTGTTTTTATAATAGCCTGATCCTTTTGGCTGTCCTCTATACCTTGTATAAACTGCATGTCAATTTTTATCCGGTCTATGGGTAAGAGTTTGAACCTGCTCAAGGACGAATATTCCATCCCAAAATCATCGATTGAAATTGAAACGCCAAGCTTTTTTAGCCTGTCAAGTATTTCTATGACGCTTATATTTTTTTTGACAGCAACAGATTCGGTGATTTCCAGATCCAGATATCGCGCCTCAATTCCGGTTTCTTTAATTATGTTTTCTATTTTATCAACAATCAGGGGGTCGTTAAATTGTACAACAGACAGGTTTACTCCAATTCTGGCTTTTACTAAGCCTGAATCCTGCCACTTTTTACATTGGGTGCAAGCCACCTTTAAAACCCATTCGCCTATCACATTTATGGAACCGTTTTTTTCAGACAAAGGAATAAAAACAGTCGGCGAAACATGACCAAAGCCGGAATGCCTCCATCTTAACAAGGCTTCTATTCCGGCTATCTTGCCAGTTTTAAAGCTGACCTGGGGCTGGTAATATACGCTAAGCTCATTTTTTTCTATAGCCCGAAATAGATGATTTGACAATATCATGTTCCTTTTGATTTCTTCTTTCATGTTTTCTGTACACAATACATATTTGTTTTTTCCCCGGCCTTTTGCCTTGTACATGGCAATATCCGCATTTTTTATAAGTGTTTCGGGGTCTTCCCCATCCACTGGATAAACGGCAACGCCGGCGCTGCCTGTTACATAAAACTCATGCCCGTCTATTTCCAGAGGCTTTTTGAAAATGTCCATTTTTTTTTCTGCTACAAGCCTAATACCCTTTGCGTCTTCGATATTGTTTACCAGCACAAGGAATTCGTCACCGCCAAAACGAGCAACCGTGTCGGTTGTCCTTAATGTTTTTGTCAATTTGTCCGCAACGATTTTCAGAATTTTGTCGCCGCTGGAATGCCCCATGGTATCATTTATCATCTTGAATCCGTCAAGGTCCATAAAAATTACTGCTAAAAATTTCTTGTTCCTTTTTGCAACTTCTATGGCTTGCCTTAATCTGTCGGTAAAAAGAGTCCTGTTGGCAAGCCCCGTCAGGTGGTCATAATAGGCCATATACTCAATTTCTTTTTCTGACTGGATTTTTACAAGCCCGTCCGACAAAATGTTTACCAGTATGCTCAATAAATCAATTTCTTCTGACGTCCATTTTTTATGGTTTATAACAGAATCCCCTCCAACAAGGCCCATAAGTCCAAGGCTGGTTTCCATGGGGATGGCAATTAACGATTTTGTGCCCGTACCCAGAAATGTGTTTCTTTCAATTAAGGTCTGCCTGCCAAGCTTGCTTGTATCATCTATTTTTATAAGCTTTTGATCCCGCAACTGGTCCAGATACCAGGACAAATCGTTAAAATCAAAATCCTTTGTTTCTTTCTTTTTTGAACTGATGCCATCCCTGAACCATTCATAACTGTTCAAATTCTTTCTATCATTAAAATTGAGCAGAGTGATATAACTCCTGTCAATTTTGAAGTACTCGCCTATGTCTTTAAGCAGGTTAATAATTTTGGTTTCTATATTGTCTTTGTTAGCGGTAACAAATTCGAATGATACAAGCGATATAAGTTTTTGGGCTTCTGTTTTTCTTATGCTTTCCTTCAGGCGGTCCACGTAAAGCTTGTTGACTACAACCCCTATGCCGTAGGCTATTACAAAAGCCCCCATCCTTAAAATATAATCAAAACGATCCATTTCTATAATGTCTGTTTTTACATTTAGGAGCAACAAGGCCTGTGTAGCCACGCTTACCAATGTTATGGACAAGAGTATTCTTTGGGAGTTGAACACCAGGGAAATAAGCATAAGGATGATGGGAAAAACCCATACAGTTATTGCTCCGTAATCCAAGAACATAAAGTTTATTGGAGGAATGCTGCACAACATTATACTGACAACCAAAATATCCCTTGTTTTTTCTTTTTTGATAAATTGTACAAGGATGATGATAATGCCAATAAGAAAAAACAATAGGCCAAGATTAATTGTGGTTTTGAGGCTTTCCGCGCTCATAGCCAGGCTTGGCAAAAAATAGGTAAAAGAACTGGTAGCACCACCGGCCAAAAAAAGGAAAGCTGCATAAAAGTAAAGCTTCATTCTGGTTGTAGGGTTCAGGATAAGTTCTTCTCGCCCTTCCGCTTTTTCTTTTTTATAACTGTTTTTTCTTGCCGAGTAAAGAAGGCTTGCAATAGGAACAAGATTGAAGACAGAAGCCATTTGGGGAATGGGGTTTTCCAAAAGAAAATTTAATATAACATCTGTAGCTGTCCCCAAAACGCCCATAATTATTATGGAGTACATTGTTATTGTTGCCTGGTTTTTAACCAATTTGTCTTTGCTTTCCTTCCTCCACCGGTAAAGAAGCAATATGCTTGCAAGGACAAACGAAGCATAATATGCATAGAAGAAAAAATCCCAGGTATTGTTTATGGCTATATTGGTCCAGCCATTGCTACCCCTGACCAAATTGTATTGTATTTGTGCATACTTGTTAGATATGGAAAATATATAAAGGCAAATGCCCGATGGCAGATATAGTAGAAAATAAAAGCGTTTTTTAATATTTTTGTCTCTGCCGGTTAAAATGATAATTACATGCAACAATAAGGCAAAACTACTCGTCCATCCAATAGCCGAAAAGCGCCTCCAAAAAAGGCAAGTTTCCAGGTCTTGAGCTGAGTTAGCCATAACAAAACCGTAAGCCCAAAAACCCATGGCTATCGAGCATATGAATACTTGCCTGTTAAGCTTTCCCCTTGGGTTAATATATGCCAGCATCACCCCAAAACAAATTACTATTAGAAATGAAATAAAATATAAAAGCGAAAACATCATAGCTGTATCCATCAAAACAAGCCTCCGATTTTTGAACACAGGCAGGCCGGCACAAGCGCTAGTTATATGGGGCGTGCCATAACAAATATTCTAAAATAATTTTTGATACAAAACCAATTCCATGATATATTTCACTCATTTTTTTGGCTTAAAACTGTTAAAAGCAAGCTTTTCTTATTAAAATAAACAGTTTTCTTAAAATACCAAGTATTTTAGCAGAATATACTTCATTTATACAGCCTTCTTTTTGGCACTGTAAAAAATGGGAACACTGTTACTGGGCTTCAAGAAAGCTGTCAGCTAGGCATTGTTTGCATGCCCATCCGGGTTTGCGCCTAAACAGATATAAAACACTGTGTCTTATATTTTATGCTGCGCATATCTTTGTAATATAAAACACGGCTATGTTAAGTATAGCAACTCTTATTCAAAATTGGACAAATACTCCTTTACCGATCTGTTCATCTCCAATGCAAAATCCGACATGTATTTTCTTGTACAAAAGGCTTTCATGTATTTTTTAAACTCATAGCCTTCTTCCTTCTGAACATCATCAAACATTTCCATAATTTGGTTTTTGCTCATCCTGCTGTACTTGTTTTTCTGAACAATATATTTTTTGTCAAAGCGCTTTGGTTTTTTTCGTTCAAGTTGCTGCTTGCTTGGGTATCCAAATACCAGCATTACAGCAGGCAATACATATTTGTCCAAATTGAGCAGCTCCGATATATGCTCTTTGTTTTCCAGTATATCTCCTATATAGCATGAGCCAAGTCCCAAGGACTCCGCGGCAATTACCGCGTTTTGCGCAGCTATAAGCGCATCCGCGCTTGCAAGCAAGATATCCCCCAAGCCGGGCTCTCTTGCTTCAATACCTGCATATTTGTAACCGTCCAGCCATTTTCTGGAATCTGCAAGAAATATGAGAACAAAAGGAGCTTTTGCTATAAATGGCTGATTGTCGCACAATACGGCCAGCTTCTCCTTTAGCTCCTGATCATCAATATGCAAAATGGTATACAGAAGCTGGTTGCCGGCACTTGGGGCTTGTATTGCCGCATCAATTATACTGTTTTGGTCTTCTTCTGACACAGGTTTTTCCAGATAGGAGCGAACCGATTTTCTGTCATGCAATAATTTGATTACAGGATTCATTAAACGCCTCTTGTTATTTCTTTGTGATCATCAATTCTTCCCAAACTTCGGAACAGCTCATATAGTTTTGCAAATCCTATTGCCGTAAGCTATCTTAACTGCATTTGCACTTGTATAAATGTCAAGGAAATAGAATTTATGTTGCAACGACAAATTACATTGGTTTTATTGCAAGCGTCAATTCTTCTTCGCCATCCTATTGGCATAAATTATATTGACTTGATTGGCTTGACCGCCCGCTTTGTAAAAGCTTACATTATAAATACCGGGGTGGTGCTGTATGCCCGTTGGGCTGGCCTTAAAGGCAATGCATCTGAGAGCAAACCCGAAGAACCTGATCCGGATAATGCCGGCGGAGGGAGTATGAAACATACCCGCTTTTTTCGTTATTTTTCCATTCTTGTTGCTATAATTCTAATGGCTTTGGCTTTTTCCTGTTCCAATAAGCCTGATACAGCGCTAATCATTTATGCTTATGACTCGTTTGCCGGCGAATGGGGGCCAGGTCCAGCAATAATTGCCGAGTTTGAAGCCAAAACCGGTATAAAAACAGAAATGATAGTGCCTGGGGACTCCATAGAAGCTCTTGCATGGCTTATAGAAGAAAAGAGCAGCCCCAGGAAAGGCTCCGCTTCAAGTAAACAGGCGGACATCCTTTTGGGCCTGGACGGCAATACCCTCCCCATGGCCGTTGCAAAAGACGTCCTGGAAGCATACAAGCCCCTAGAGGCCGATGCAATTCCGGAGCATCTTGTACTGGACCAAAACTGGCGGGCCACCCCATACGACTTTGGCAGCTTTTGTATAATGTGGGATTCCCAAAAACTGGAGCTGCCGCCCCAATCCCTTGAGGACCTGACAAAACCCGAATATCACAAAAAGCTGGTTATTATGGACCCAAGGACTTCTACTCCGGGCCTGGCTTTTGTGGCATGGACCAAAAGCGTTTACAAAGATGGCATGGGCGAGTACTGGAAGCGCCTTAAGCCAAGCATACTTACCATGGCTCCTGGCTGGGATTTAGGCTACGGCCTTTTTACTTCCGGAGAAGCGCCGCTGGTGCTGTCCTATACCACAAGCGCAGCATACCACGCTGAATACGAAACAGCCGGGCGCTACAAGCCCCTAGAGTTCTCTGACGGGCACCCTGTCCAGGTCGAGGGCGTAGCTATAGTAAAAGGGACTAGGCACAGAAAAGAAGCGGAAGCCTTTATAGACTTTATGCTAAGCCCTTTTGTACAAGAATTGCTGCCTACTACAAACTGGATGTACCCTGTTATGCCCGGCACGGCCTTGCCCAAAAGCTATGACGAAGCTCCCCTTCCCAAAAAGCTGCTGCCCAATGAAGAAGCTTTGGAGCAGGCTGTAAAACTGGCTTTGGACAGCCTGGTATATTAAAAACAAGCATGGCTTTTAAAGGGGTAAAGCTTACAACAATTTTGCTTTTTGCCTTAGTTTGCTTTTTGTTTGTTCCGCTATTTGCCGCATTTATGCCCCTGTTAGAAAACGGTGCCATGGCCAACTTAAAAAGGGCTTTGGGCGACCCCCGTTTTACGGCTTCTTTTAAATACGGGCTGGCTCAGGCTGGAGCCAGCACGGCGCTTGCCCTGGCTTTAGGCCTGCCGGCAGCTTTTTTAACTGCCAAAAGAAGCTTTCCGGGCAGGCGTATTTTAGCGTCCATGGCTGCGGTTCCTTTTACCGTGCCGCCGCTAATCATTGCCATAGCTTTTGTATTGTTTTACGGCAGAGAAGGTTTTTTGAACCGGGCCCTAATGACATTGTTAGGGCTTAAAGAAGCGCCTTTAAGCTTTTTGTATTCTTTTAAGGGCGTAGTGCTTACCCACGGTTTTTACAACTTTCCTCTGGTTATGAGTTTTGTGGGCCATGCATGGTCCACAGTGCCAAAAAAGCAAGAGAACTCCGCAAGGATACTTGGCGCTTCGGAGGGCAGGGTATTTTTTACAATTAGCCTGCCTTCCATTTTGCCTTCTATTGGGGCGGCTCTTTCCCTGGTTTTTTTGATGTGCTTTTACAGCTTTGTAATTGTGCTTCTTTTTGGCGCGCCGGGGGCGCAAACTCCAGAAGTGGAGCTGTACAGGGCAGCCCGATTCCAGTTTGACATGCCGCTGGCCAGCGCTTTTGCCCTGGCAGAAACCATGGTAGCCATGGTCTGCCTTGCCCTGTATGCTGCTTTTGAAAAGTTTGCCGGGTCAGACAGAACGGAGGTCGAATATTCCAGGCCTGTTCCATTTGAGAGCAAATGGGGAGCCGCTTTGGCAGCTTTGTATTTATTGTTTATATTGATATTTTTTGCTTCTCCCCTTGTCAGCATTTTTTTTGAGTCCTTTATTGTTCGCTCCAAGCCCGGCAGAACGCATAGTTACAGCTTTGGCCTGGCCAACTATTTGGAGCTGTTTATGCGTCCGGGTTTTGCAAAAGCGCTTTTAAACACCTTGCTTCTTGGCCTTGCAAGCGCGGGTCTTGCGTCCATCATTGGCTTTATTTTTTCTGTAACGCTAAGAAGCAGCAGGTCCATGTTTTTATCCAGAGTGTTGCCATTGTTGCCGCTTGGGGTTTCCAGCGTTGTGCTTGCTTTTGGCTGGAGCAGCCTTATAGACGGCTTTTCTGTTTTTGCGCTAATTGCCATTCACGCTTTTTCTTCCTGGCCCTTTGTTTACAGGGCCATACATAGCGGCCTTGGTAAATCGGCCAAGGCTTATGAAAAAGCAGCCATAAGCCTTGGCTCAACACGCTTGGGAGTAATCTTCCGCGTTTACCTGCCCCTGTCCATGCCGTCCATTGCTTCCGGCTTTGCCCTGGCTTTTGCCATGAGCGCCGGAGACGCCAACGCAATAATTGCTGCGCCTGGCGGCGGTTTTTCTACTCTTGGCCTTTATATTTACAGGCTTGCGGGAGTATACCGCTTTAACGAAGCATGCGCCGCCGCAAGCATTCTTTTTATAATTAGCGTTTTGGTATTTATGCTTAAGGAGCCCGCCGATGACAGGCCTTGAACTGCAAAATATTTGCAAAAGCTGGCCGGACTTTAAGCTTTGCGCATCTTTAAAAGTACCCAAAGGAAAAATTCTGTCCATTGCGGGTCCGTCCGGTTGCGGCAAAAGCACGCTGCTTGGCATAGCAGCCGGGCTGGAAAAGCCCGATTCAGGCAAAGTTCTGGTGGATGGCAGGGATGTAAGTTCTGTTGGCCCTAGGCAAAGGGGCATAGGCATGGTTTTTCAGGATTATGCCCTGTTTCCCCACCTGGATGTAGAAAAGAACATTGCTTACGGCCTTAAGCACAGGGGCCTGTCCGGAAAAGAAATAAAAGAGCGTGTTGCCAGCCTGCTAAAAAGCATGGAGCTGGATGGTTTTGAAAAGCGCAGGCCCAACATGCTTTCCGGCGGAGAGAGGCAG
>JAKPMS010000064.1 GCA_029548805.1 Spirochaetota bacterium
CAGTGATTTTCATGGAGAAGCCAGACCCGACAGGCGTTTGGGCTATACTGCAGGCAACAAGGCCATAAGCCAGGACTTCCTTAAAATTTTTGATCCATAAAATCTACTGATTTTTGACAAAAACAGTCTTTTCTGGGTTCAACTTCTATTTCTGTAAAGCTGAAATCCCAAATGCTGAATGACAATAGGCTTCTTCTTAAAAACCGGCTTTTTACAGCCAATTTCATGGCTTCAACAGATTGAATGGCAGCAATAATTGCCACTATCTGGTTAAGAACGCCCTTTGTTTCCGGGCCAGGGCCGGACTTTGCGTCAACCAAACTGCTTACAATACAGCCCAGGCAGGGGCCTCCCGGCATAATATTCATGCTAACCCCAGAATCTGCCAGAACACCACCGTAAATGTATGGCACAGCATTTTTTACGCAGTACTCGTTTATGACAAATCTGGTGTCAAAGTTGTCCAGGCCATCCAGCACCATGTCCACCCCTGACAACAACTTGTCCGCATTTTGTGCATCCAGCTTTTCTGTAATTGCTTCAAGACGGACCAGCGAATTTGTGGAAGCCAGCTTTTCTTTTGCGCAAACAGCCTTTTTCCGCTTCAGTCTTGCATCTTCTTCGTTATACAAAATTTGTCTTTGCAAATTGCTGGCTTCCACCACATCAGCATCAATTAGCCTTAAAAAGCCAAAGCCGGCACGGCAAAGAGAATTGGCTATGGCAGAACCCAAGGCTCCCATGCCAACTATGGCAGCGCTGGCCTTTTTAAGCCGGCCTTGGCCTTTTTGTCCAATACCGGAAAAGGCAAGCTGCCTAAGGTAACGCTCAGCTTCATCCCTATTCATATCAAAGCAGCCTTGACAAAAGCATAAACAGTACTGTTCCCCCGGCAATGGATAAAAGCACATTCCTGCGCCAGAAATGCAAGGCACCGGATATAATTATCCCCGCCAAAGCCGGAATTTGGCTGTAAGCTTCATCAATTTTGAAAGATTTGAAAGTTGACAAAACCAATATTGTCATAAGTACTGGAGGCAAATATGCCTCCAGAAATATAAGCAGTTTGGGCGGATCCCGCTTTGAAAAAACAATAAAAGGAATGGCCCTGGTAAAGACGGTTACTATGGTCATGGCCAATATGCCAAACAAAAGTCTGCTCATTCTTGTTTCTCCCGGTCTGCATAGGTTTTTTTAAAGAAGCTTTTAAACACAAGCAGCAGAATACAGGAAACAATGGTGGCAACAAGCATGAAGTTTTCCGGTTTAACCAAAAGCCAGGCAAGAACAGAAGCAGCAACGGCAGACAAGTAAGGTTCCGGACGTTTGACCTGTTTTATCTGTTCAACCAACAAAACGGTAAACAAGGCCACCATGGCAAAATCCAGCCCTTCTGTATTAAAAGGCATAGCCTTGCCCAAAATTGCTCCCAAAAAACAGCCGCTAAACCACCATAGCTGATTTAAAGCGCTTAAAACTGTATAGAAATGAACCGGGTTTTGTCCTTCCGGCACCTGCATGCTGGTAACTAGCCCGAAGGTTTCATCCGTCAGGCTGAAAACAAGATATGCTTTGCTCTTTTTTGCTTCAGAATACTTGTCCAGCACTGATATTCCATAAAACATATGCCTGGCATTCATGATAAAGGTAAGAAAAGCCAGCTCCGGAATCCCCGCTCCTGAAGCCAGCATACCCGCTCCCATGAATTGTGAGGCTCCCGCATAGACTGTAAGTGCAGTCAGCGGCGCAAACCACCATGGCAGCCCAGAAGCTGTAACAACAAGCCCAAAAGTAATACCAATGCTTACATAGGCGAGCATCACCGGTATACTTGCAAAAAATGCCTTTTTTATTAGCCCTTTAAAAAGCTGGTCTTTTCTTGACATAGTGCAATCACTATAATCACTATAGCCAACTTGTTTCAAGTTTTGGCTGGATATATCGATTATTTATATAAGATAAAATAAATTTTGTATCGAGTATCTTTATACCCTGTATATGGGAAAAACAAAAACCGGAAATGGATTCATGCTTGCTCCGGTTTTTTATAAGAGGTTGAATTGAAAATACTTGTTACAGCTACTGCCCAAAATGCTGCAGCTGCAAAATCCATTATGATCAGCCTGGAACAAAAGGGTTTTGATACTACAGGGCTCAAATTCAACCCTCATTGGCAAACAGACACGATTTCCAAACTTGAAAACCATTTGTACAACACTGGGCATGTTTTGCTAGTAGCTGACAAAAGCACGTTTAAAGAAAGCTGGCCCGCTTTTATTGTGGGACTATGCACAGGGAAATCCTTAGCAGTATATATTTACCAGCTGGAAGAGCTGGAAAGCCATGCCAAATGGCTTGGAGAAATACCTTTATATAAAAGCCTGGACCAATTGATTGAACGACTTTCCATTGAAGCGTCCGGTTGGGAAGAAAAAGTAAAAAGAAGTTATGCAAAAGCCGCGCTTCTGGAAATGGGCATTTCTTGGCATAGCGAATCCTTTGCGCAATGTATAAAGGATGGTGATATAAAAGCTGTACAATTATTTATAGATTCGGGCTTCCCTGCCAGCATCAGGGATAAAACAGGGGTTCCCATGGCCAATCTGGCTGCCAGGGCAAAGCATCCCAATATTTTAAAGATGCTTTTGGAGCACGGAGCTGATATAAATATTCAAAGCGATGACAGAGCTTATTCCCCGCTCATGGATGCCGTTCAGCAGGGTGACAGCAGGCTTATAGATTTTTTACTTGAAAAAGGAGCAGATCCCGATTTGCAAAGCAAGGATGGGCAGACCGCTTTAGTGCTGGCTGTGGGCCGCAATGATGTATCTGCAGTCAATAGCCTTTTGGAATTTGGGGCAAATCCGGATTTGGCAGATAATCTGGGATTAAGCGCCAGAAAATATGCAAAACTGTTTCACAATCCAGAAATTGAAGCAGCGTTTCAGGCAAACACACAATAAATACTTAGTTCCCTGAAGATTGTTGTAAGCTCTTTTAGGTACTATATATTGTATAAAATAAACTTGTCTATACAATATACAGTAGTATTTTTATAAAAAAGAGGGCTAACAATAATATTCGGGGAACTATCCAATAAATATAGCAATACGCCCCTTTCCTATTGACCAAAACTAGCTTTTTCTTGTATATTCTGCAACGCTTCAATCATTCCCCGGTTGTGTAATGGTAGCACGACAGACTCTGGATCTGTTTGTGGGGGTTCAAATCCTCCCTGGGGAATTTTTCCAAGACGGCCCCTTCGTCTATCGGTTAGGACAAAAGATTCTCAATCTTTAAAGAGGGGTTCGACTCCCCTAGGGGCTATGTAAAAAGGACCGGCTAAAGTCGGTTTTCCCTTACCGCCTCCTGTAATCCCAGGGAGCTATGGGTCTAGGGTCTTGCCACAAACCAATACGTTTTTTTCTTGCTTCTTCTTCCAGTTTTGCCAGTTCCGGGTTGCTGGAATAAGCCTTGTAATGCCAGGCAAGACCATTGGCAACCAGCTCAGAATTGATATTCCTGCCATTTGCCAAAATATCGGCCAACAGTCTGCCATATCTGTCAACTCCAAATACCCTTGCAGTAATAGTCTTGTTAGCTATCGCATTTCTAAGGAATTCCCTGGATTTTTTCCAGTACGCCTGCCCTGCTTCAGGGGCATCAATGCCGTTCAGCCTAATTTTAAGCTGGCTTTTTTCCACCAGCATTGTAATGCTGTCTCCGTCAATAATTTTTACAACAACACCATGGATGTCATATGGATAATTTTTGGCCGGAATAAGGGCGGCAGCTTCTGGGAAGCATTTTGCGCATAGCTCATATCCTAGCCTCTTGGCTTCCTCCAATTTAATGGCAGTACTTTCTGTACGCAGGGTACTGCATTGCTGCTTATGGTATTTGCTGCCTGTTTTGCTAATATAAACTAAACCATCTTGGGCACTGGCATATAGCCAAAATAACAAGAAGACGCCTATTAATAAAAGTGATGCTTTAAATCCGCTTGATTTTCTGATTTTTGCCATTCTTGCCAAAAATACAGTCTATGCCATTAACTGGCTGATTGCAATGGCGAGTGAAGCCTTGCCTCCCCCAATATGCAAATACGAAGGATTGCGCTTTTTATTATTAAGCTATAGGCTAGCCAACGATGTTCACACCAAAAGAAGTAATTTTTGCCCCTACCGGCCGATGCAATCTGCATTGCAGCCATTGCAGAGTGGAGCGCAGCAAAGGGGAACTGGATATTGGGCTGGCCAAAACGTTTCTGGAATCCTGTGCAAAAGCAGGCATAGAAAGGCTTGGTTTTTCCGGAGGCGAGCCTTTTCTTAGGCCCGATTTTCTTGCAGAAATAATAAAAAGTGCAGTGGCACAGGATATGTATTTTGACAGGCTTATGACAAACGGGGTTTTCTGGAGAACGGAAAAGGAGCTTGATTCTGCGCTGGAAGCCATTTATGAATCCGGTTTTGACGGCACCCTGGGTTTGAGTCATGATATCTATCATGGACAAGAAGCCGGCAAACTGGCAAGGTTCCTGTCCATGGTTTACAAAAAATCGGGCCGGAAAGACAATGTGGAAATCCTGTCAGTCCGCTCGGAAAATGAAAAAAACCTTATAAGCGATTTTGAGTTTATTGCAGAAAAGCTGGGAGGAAGACTGGAATTGTCGGGCTCCGAGCCTGTTCGCATTGTTGATAACAACTTTATTGCCAATCGGGCGGCTATGCTTGACGGAGCAAGCCTGTATATAAACATATTGCGTTTTCCGTATTCTGCCCATGCCTCTGAAAACGCATGGAACGCAGCCCATTGGTTCCAGGACGATTATTGCGAAGGCCCCGGCCAGCTGCTGTATGTGCACCCTGATGGGAGTGTGGCTGTATGCTGTGGTTTTGCCAATGAAAGACCCGAACTTGTAATAGGCAGCATAAAAGAGGATGCCGGAAAGCTTATAGAAAAGGCCAGAATAAAGGCTTCTGTAAAAGCCAGATACGAGTTTGGGCTGGGAAACACGCGAAAAGCCCTGGAAGCTCAAGGCGTCGTCTTTCCTGGGAAAAGCGGCGATCAGTGCTTCTTTTGCGATTACTTGTGCCACAAAGGGCTAGCCTGAAAATCATTCTGTTATTTCGTTGCGTTCTCCCAAAATAGCCAGGCTCACCATGTCCACAACGCCAAGCTTTTTGTATGCCCGCGCAAGGGTATTGCGTATGGTGGATTCCGACAGTTCGAATTCTATGGCAATTTCTTTCTGCGTTTTCCCAGATAATACAAGTAGGACAAAACTGCGCTCGGCACTCGATAAGCCTTTTTCTTTCAGTGACAAAAGCGGTTTGGGCTTGCGCAAATACACAACTATTTTTTCCCTGTAAAACAAAAACAAAAAATAAATGAACCCGGAAATATAATAGCTTGGGGCTATGGCTGCGAACATTGAATCCTTTGAAAAAAATACTGCCAAAAATTCCGTAAGGATCAAATAGGAGCTGCTCAAGATAATTTTGAACACCCTGTTTTTGTCATAAAACCCGTAATGCACAAGCAGCAATATGGCCATTGCAAAAAAACCTAAACCATAAATGGCTTTGGGGTCCCTTATTATGGCTATTGGAGTCATAATTATAAATACAGTCACCTGCAACCACTTAAGGCGTATGGATATGGAGCTAAGCAGAAACAAAAGCGTGGATATAAGCAAGCTATGCAGTATTGTATTGGAAAAAGTCATGAAAATGCTTTTGGTCTGTATGAAGCCAGAAAAAAAGTTGATTGCAAAGCCTAAAAAGAAAAACAGCGCAAACAATAATCCCATTTTTCTGTACATCTGCATTTCTTCATGTCCTCTCAGCTTGAACGAGCGGCTCATCTGCAGTCCGTATCGGGCTATTCCATTAATACTATGTTAACTAAACCTTGCCTGCCTCCCGATAAGCCACCTTGCAGCTATAGTCCCATTCGTCAAAATATAAATTCCCGCCATTCCATTCCGCTTCACCGCGCTGAAAATCCACGGTTTCTGATCGCAAATGCTTTTTTGCCGGTTCAAGAGCTGCGCCATAGCCCTCGTTGGCCACCATACGGTAAGCATCTATGTTGCCAAAATAAAACCACCTCAAATCCGTATCATCGGAAGCTCTTAGGCCCCTGGACGGATCTGCATGCAGCCAGCCGTACGGTTCCACATAGAACATGGCCCAGTCATGAAGGTTGATCTTGCCAGGGGCCAGAGTCCAGCCGCTCTGCCATCTGGCCGGTATTCCGGAAGCCCTGCACAGGGCTATGAACAAAAGGCTCTGTATGCCGCAGTCTCCCCGCCGCCTTGCGAGGCAATATTCGGAAATGGCCGGTATGGTTGAATATTCCGGAGCTGCAGTATAAGTCACTTTTTCGTTAAACCAGTAGAAAATGCGTTTTGCCTTCAAATACGGGTTTGTTTCCGGACCCGTGATTTCGGCAGCAAGGGAACGAAGAGCCTGGCTGAAAACAATATGGGGAGCTTCCTCTTGCAAAAAGCTTTCTTGCATAGCAGGGCCAGTCTTGTATGCTTCAATTTTATAAGGGTCCACCCTGGAGACAAAAGCTGCTGTATCAAAGCTTTGCTCAATGCTTACAAGCACTTCCTCTCCCGGACCCCTGGAAAGGGCTTCCATGTACAGGCTGGCATGAATGGAGCCGGGCCCCGAAGCCTTGGCCGGACCGGGAGCCGCCAAGCCCAGGGCAGGCAAACCGGATCTTACAAGCCTGTAATTGCTATGCTGCGCCCCTAGCTGCGGGCGTGGCAGCCAACAGCGCAGCACCTCACCCTGGGGGACATATTTTGGGCGCAGACTAAGCGTCAGTTCAAAGTGTATGTTTAGCGCTTCGTGCCAGCCTGCTCCCTTAAGCTTTGCGGCTTCCAGGGCGCGGCTCATGTGCCCATTCATGTCAAAAACCCGTTCCGGATCCCCGGGGTCGGCTGCGGCTCCCTGCCCGCTTACGGCTTTCTTTCTGGCCATGGCAGCCGGAGACAGCCTGAACAGGTTTACTATGGCCCTTTCAAAATATCTGGGCTCGCCATCTATCATTTTAGCTTCAAGACTGCCATCTCTGGTCCAGTCCTGCATTTCTTCCTTTGTGATATCTGGCAACTCCTTTTTTAAACCAGCAAAAATTTGCTCTTCACTTAAGCAATAATCCTGCTCAATTCTTTCTAAAAGGCTTATTCTGTCTTCCAAATCCTTGCGCATGGCAGGTTTTTTTTCCGCTTTGTCAAGAAGCATAGCTTTTGCATCTGAAAAGCGTCCGTCTCTGACAGCCTGCATTTCATTTCTATCAAGAACGCCGTCTTCAAGGCTAGGAATATATTTGTTCATGCATAAAGTATATTTTAAAATATCCGGTTTGTCGCCAAAAATCATTTGTACTGGCCAAAAACATTCAACAGAACTATTATATAAAAAGGACAGAGTTAATATGGAGGCCATGCAATGCAGCATGAAGTAAAAGCAGCTTTGGAACTGTTGGACAATAACGGTAGAATAATTGTTGAGGGCTGGGCCAGACATCCATATTGGCAGTATGACAGGAATAAAATTAAGGCAAGTGCTTTAAGAATCAAGGAATGGGACTATTACTACATCCTGTCTTCGGACCGGGCTTTTGGCATAACACTTACCATGAGCGATCTGGGCTATGCAGGCATGTTTGCTATTTGCTTCCTGGACTTTAAAAAGCGCTATTTTTATCAAACAGATGCCCTCAGCATATTGCCTTTGGGAAAAACCGGGTTTCCTTTCGGATCCGACGAAGGAAGAATCTTTTTTGGCAATAAAAAGCTTGAGCTTAATTTTGTATATGCCGGGGGGGTAAGAACTTTAAGCTTCAAGGCACCCGGCATCGTTGATGCGGATGGCAACACCGGGCTGGAAGGGGCTGTAATTCTGACCCAAACACCTGATCATGAAAGCATGAACATAGCCACCAGCTGGGCAGAAAACAGGAAGGCTTTTTATTACAACCGCAAGGTAAACTGCATGCAGGCTTCTGGCGGTTTTACAATAGGCTCCAAGCGCTACGAGTTTGACCCGGCCAGGGATATGGGCGGACTGGATTGGGGGCGCGGCAGATGGACATACAAAAACCGCTGGTATTGGGGTTCGGCATCAGGGTATCTGGACAAAGTACCTTTTGGTTGGAATATCGGCTACGGCTTTTCCGATCGGAGCCCGGCCAGCGAAAACATGTTGTTTTATGCCCACAAAGCCCACAAGCTGGAAGAAGTCAGTTTTGTCATGGACAAGGACAACTATTTAAAGCCATGGCGTTTTGAAAGCAGCGACAAGCGTTTTGAAATGGACTTTAAGCCTTTGATAGACCGCTCTTCTTCTGTAGTTTTGGGTCCTATAAAATCCATACAGCATCAGGTTTTTGGCGAGTTCAGCGGCAAAGCCGTACTTGATGACGGTACGGAGCTAAAAGTGGAAAACTTTCTGGGTTTTGCGGAGGATGTGCTGAACCACTGGTAATTCATGTTACCAAAAGAAGCTGGATGTCACATACATTGGTATTTGTTGGCCCTGTCTTGATATGCCCTCCCGCCTTTTCAAAAAAGCTGTAAGAGTCATTATTTTCCAGGGCTGCTTCGGGCTTTAGCCCCTGCCGGATGGCGAGCTTGTACAATTCCAGGCTGACTGCTGCTCCGGCTGCATCTGTTGGGCCATCGTTTCCGTCTGTACCGGCCGACAGAAAGGTCAAACCATTGCCATCCTTTGGGTTGCGCCCCAAAGCAGCAAGAAAAGCCAGGGCCATTTCCTGGTTCCTGCCTCCTTTGCCGCTTCCTTTCAGGGTGACGGTTGTCTCTCCGCCGGCAATCAGGCAGGCCGGTTTTTTTGCCGGAAAACCGGCAACGGCAATGTCCTTTGCCATGGCAAGAAAAAACATGGCAGCTTCTCTGGCTTCGCCTTCCAGCCTGGAAGTAAGCAGCAGGCTGTTATAGCCAAGCTGCTTGGCTTTTGCTTCTGCGGCCAAAAGGGCAAGGCGGTTGCTGCCAACAACAAGTGTTTTGGTTTTTATAAAAGCTGCGTCACCAGGCTTGGGACTGTCCGGAACAAGGCCTGCCTGGCCTTTTAGCAAATGCTGCATGGCAGCTTTTGGCAAAGCTTCTTCCAGCCCGTAACGCCTTATTATTCCCACGGCATCATCAAAGCTGCTGGGGTCAGGGACTGTCGGCCCGGAGGCAATGGCATCCAGGTCATCTCCAACCACATCCGACAGCACCAGAGCAAGCAGCGTCGCAGGGGCAAGGGCGGCTGCCAGCCTGCCCCCTTTTATACCTGAAAGGTGTTTCCTTACGCAGTTTACTTCATGTATGGCAGCTCCTGAGGCCAAAAGCTGCCTTGTAACCACGGACTTGTCTTCCAGCGCCAGCCCGGGGGCAGGAGAGCAAAGAATGGCCGACCCGCCGCCCGATACAAGCACTATTACAAGATCCCTGTCTGTAAGCCCCTGGCCTAAGCTGATACCCAGGCCAAGCATGGCTTCTGCAGCCCGTATGGATCGCTCGTCGGGCATGGGATGGCCGGCTTCCATGATGGAAAGCCGATTGAGCTTTTCTGTATGGCCTTCTTTTACCGCAATTATGCCCCCGAACAGCCTGTCTTCAAGGACTGCTTCCAGCCCCAAAGCCATTCTGGCGCTGGCTTTGCCAAAGCCTATGCCAAAAATCCTGTCATAATCGGAAAGCCTGTAAACATGTTCTTCATTCTCCAGCTTGATTACAAGGCTTTCGTCCCGGGAGGTTTTTTTTTCAATGCGCAAACAATTTTTTACAAGCTCACAAGGATTTACCCTGTCAACAGCTGCCAGGAAAACCGTCTCTGCATCTTTAAGCGGGTTAATGGCGCTTTCCCTCCCTTGCCGGACGCTTACATGTTTTTCCAGAACTTGTAGTACTGGTGCTCCACTTCATCCAAGGACAAAAGCGGATAAAACCTTGTCTGGGCGGCAGAGGCAAACATGAATCCATGCTTGAGAGATTTATAGCTGATCCTGTCCAGCGGGCAGTCCAGGGAAAGCCCCTTGGTGTTTTTGCCCGGCTTGGTCTTTACTTCCACT
>JAKPMS010000069.1 GCA_029548805.1 Spirochaetota bacterium
TCTTGAACCTTAGTGGTTTTCCAAATCGGTACTTTATGTAGTATGAAGCTGACTAGGCATATACACTAAGGAGTATGGGTTTTGACAAAATTGTGTTTATCACTAAGGTTCTAGGAACTACAAAAAATAAGGCGGCTGATAGGGATAACTTCTGGCTTTGCTGTCTTGAAAATTATAATTTAAAGGCTTACTTTAACTACGATAAAAACCATTAAGCTTCGGGGAAGTATAAGCCGTGAAGAATATTTATGAGGAAATTTTCAAAATTTACACTTGGGATGTAGATTCTGCTGACAGGCTTACCATATCCAGCGCCTTTAACTATTGCCAGGAAGCTGCCGGCATCCATGCCAATCAGCTTGGAGTGGGTATAGATTATATGAAGGCCAGGGGTATGGCATGGATACTTTCCAGAATGAGTCTGGAGCTTGTCGACAGGCCTTCATGGGGCAACAAAATTCGTTTGAGAACCTGGCCAAGGGGTAGCCAGAAGCTTTATGCCATAAGGGATTATGAACTTCTTACAGAAGAAGGGCTGCTGGTTGGCAGAGGAAGGGCTGCATGGCTCATAATAGATACAGCCAGTATGCGCCCAAAAAGACCGGAAGCCATGGCAGAAGCTTTGCCACTGAACCCCGAACTGGACGCGCTGCCTGACGGCGCACAAGCTATTGCTCAAGAAGCCGGCCTTGTCAAGGTGTTTTCCAGAACGGCCGCATATTCGGATATAGACTACAACAAGCATGTCAACAATGCCCGCTACGCAAAATGGGCAGAAGATGCCATGCCGGAAGGCTTGCTTAGCAGTGCTGCCAGCATTCGTATGGACATAAACTACCTGGCAGAAGTTTTGCTGGAAGAAAAACTAGAAATTTTTGTAGGCAAAAAACAGGAAAATGCAAATTTTGATATAGCTTATTCATTAGAAGGCAGGAATTCCGTCCAAAAACCGTCCTTCAGGGCGGAAATCCACATAAAGCAATAAATTTATAGTTCTTTGAAGCTTAGTGACTCTTGAGTTCGATACTATATATAGTATGAAGTCGCTTGGGTATATACAGTATAAAGTATGGCTTTTAACAAAAATGCCTTTGTCACTAAGCTTCGAAAAACTAAGCAATAAATTTGGTTTTATGCCTTTTGTCAAGTTGCGAAAGCTTCCTAAACGGGTTATGCTCCTTTAAATGACGGATAAAAGTTTTACGGTACTAGACCTTCTGGACCTTGATCTCAAGGAACATGATGATCTGGACCTGCATTGCCTATGCGGCAGAAAAGGTTTGGGCAGGGTCATTAGCAGCCCTGACATTAACAGGCCGGGCTTGGCTCTTACCGGGTTTTATGAAAACTTTGCCTATCAGCGCATTCAGCTTATAGGCAGGGGCGAGTCAGCCTATATCAAACTGCTTTCTGCAGAAGGACGTACTTTTGGCATGGAAAACATTTTTTCTTTTCCGGTTCCATGCTTTATTTTTTCCAATGGAGAAACGCCTACCGGGCTGTTTGTGGAAAACGCCAACAAGGCTGATTGCCCTGTTTTGCTGACCAGCCTTTCTTCAAGCGAATTATCTGCCAGATTGCTCAGGGTTTTGTCCAATATATTTGCGCCAAAAACTACTGTTCATGGTGTGCTTGTAGATGTCTACGGCATAGGCATTTTGCTGGTAGGAGAATCCGGGGTGGGCAAAAGTGAAACTGCCCTTGAACTCATAGAGCGAGGCCACAGGCTGGTGGCTGATGATGTAGTGGAAATTCGTTGTGTTTCCGGCAATATTCTGATGGGCTCGGGCGCCAACAAGGTAATTGGACATCACATGGAAATACGGGGGCTTGGCATTATAAATATAGCCCACCTGTTTGGAGTTGGAGCCATAAGAGACAAAAAACAGGTTCAGCTTGTTTGTGCACTGGAAGAATGGGATTCAGAAAAGCTGTATGACAGGATAGGTACGGACGAAAAGACCATGGATATACTGGGAGTTAATACTCCACAACTGGAAATTCCGGTAAAACCTGGCAGAAATATCCCTATTATTATAGAAACAGCAGCCATGAACGAGCGTCTAAAAAAAATGGGTTATCATTCTGCAAAAGAATTCAACCAGAATATTCTTCGCTGGCTGGAAAGCGAAGCAGCCCGAACAGTCTATTTTGGCCGCGAATACGTATTATAGAGCAGTTTAGCTGACAGATTGGAGCATAATTCAAATGACAGAAAAGGTTTCCATTATAAAAAACAGGGCGGGTATACATGCCAGACCGGCAGCCCTTATTGTACAAACTGCTGCCAAATTCAAATCAAAGATTTTTCTGCAAAAAGGAGAAGACCGTATAAACGCAAAGAGCATCATGGGGATAATAACTCTGGGTGCCGGATACGAATCAGAAATAAAAATCATTGCGGACGGAGAAGATGAAACAGAAGCTGTAGAAACCTTGGACAAGCTTATCCAGAACCGCTTTGAAGAAGAATGATGGCTGGCGCTGATAGCGGCAATTATTCAATACTTTTTTCTACAACAAACAGGAAACAACACTTTTTAAAGTGTTTACCCAAGGAGTAAAGGTGCAGGCATGGATTCCAGAAGACTGACCCCAAGCCGTACAACCGATTTCTCCGTCATTCTTATTTTGTATACTATTATTTTTTTTGCGTCACTGGCTTTTCTTATTAGTGCCATAGACGGAATAATACGCTTTCCATCCGCTCAATCCGGAGTTTTGGCATTGCTTCTGGGATTTTTGGTATTCTCATTGCTTATAACCCTGATTGTTGCTTTAAGGCGTTTTCTTAAAGAATACAAGAACAAAACCTGGGGCTACAGGACAAGAGGCCGAATACTGCTGTATTTTCTTCTTGTGCTAGCCATGGCTTCCATTCCTTCCAGCTTTTATTTGGGCACGCTTGCCGTAAGGGCAGTCAATTCTCCTCTGACAAAATCCGTTCAGTCAGCTCTGGATAGCGGCATGGAATTGGCCCTTTTCTATTATTCGTCCAAAGAAAATTCCTTAAAATACATGGCAGAAAATGATGTTCCGGAACTGCTCAATTTGCATGGAATGGAAGCAAAAAAAATTCTGGATAAGCTTAAAGCCAAAGAACCGGACCTCTGTGCCCTGGAACTGCTGGCTGATTCCAAAGCTGTTTCTTTTTCCGGAGAGCCAATGACAAAAAGTGCTTTGGACCAGTCCTCTCCAGATAAAAGCATGTTTTTGCCACGCCTCTTTTCCGGAGGTGTCAGTTATTCCAGATATTACGCCAGATATCCGGAGGCGGACACAGCCGGACAAAATCTGTCAGCCATTTTGACCATCAGATTCAACGAGGACATGGAAAAAGCTGTAG
This sequence comes from Spirochaetota bacterium, assembly GCA_029548805.1. GTDB lineage: Bacteria > Spirochaetota > Spirochaetia > Treponematales > UBA12059 > SZUA-370. The sequence goes on from JAKPMS010000069.1 coordinate 3,347, forward strand.
AGGATGTTTTGTCGGGCATAAGCATTGTTGGAAACAATTCACAATTTGCCGGCTCATTTTTTGTATATTTGATAGTTTTTAGCCTTTTTCTGGCAGCTCCATTGGTAATGATAGCCATGCTTTTTTCCATTAGCGCTGCTGACAAGCTGGTTCAGCCCATGAGCCTGTTTTCCAGCTCCTTGTACAAAATAAGAACCGGGCTTAACAGGGTTCCATACCTGGCAAAGCCCGGAGATGAAGCCGGAGACCTTATAGAATCGCTTAACAGCCTTCTGGAATACCTGGAGCGGTCCCGGGGAGACGAAATACATAACGAAAAAATAAATGCATGGAAAGACATAGCCAGGAAGCTGGCCCATGAGCTGCGAAACCCTTTAACCCCCATAAAACTTTCGGCAGAAAGGGTGCTTAGACGCTGGAAGTCGGACCCCGCCAGCATAAATGACCTGATAGAAAAATCCATGGTTGCCATAATACAAGAAACTGCCGCCATGGAAGCCCTTCTTACAGAATTCAAAGACTTTGCAAGGCTTCCGGAACCCAACAAAGCATGGATGGACTTGAAATCAACAGTAGAAGAAGTAGTGTTATTGTATTCCCAGCCATGGCCACAGATAAAAATAGACTATTACATAGATGAAAATATAAAACTCAAAGCGGATAGGGCATATTTAAAGCAGGTATTGGGTAATCTTATAAGCAATGCGGCGGAAGCCTGCAAAGGCAAAGGCAATATAATAATAAGGGCTGACCTTGTCAAAACAGCCGAATCCCGGTACTGTAGAATATTGGTCAGGGATGATGGCCCCGGCATACCCGAAGCTCTCCAAAATCTGGTTTTTTCGCCTTATTTTACCACAAAACAGGGAGGGACCGGTTTGGGGCTATCCATAGTAGAAAATATTGTTTCTTCTCACGGAGGATCAATACAGCTTGAGTCCAGGGAAGGCAGCGGAAGCGTTTTTTACCTGGATATTCCGGCGGAGGGATAACACAATAGCAGGGGAATCAGATGGGCGGCATCCTCATAATTGATGATGAGCCCGGCATCAGGGCAACAGTCAAAGATATTCTCGAAGACGAACATTACAGGGTATACAGCTCGGAAGACGGTCCCGGAGGGCTGGATATCCTTGCCAAAGAAAAAGTGGATGTAATAATCCTGGATGTTTGGCTGCCCAATATGGGCGGCATTGATGTGCTAAAAGCCATACGCAAGGACTTTCCAATCGCAGAAACCATTGTTATTTCCGGCCATGCTTCAATAGATATGGCAGTACATGCGGTCAAATTGGGAGCCTTTGATTTTATAGAAAAGCCTCTTTCCATAGAACGCCTATTGACTTCTGTAAGAAATGCAAAGGCACTTGCAGATTTACGAATAGAAAACGTAAAACTGAAAAGTATTGCTATAGAAAAGGATGAAATAATAGGCAGCTCCGCAAAAATGCGGCAGCTAAAAGAGCTTATAGAGCAAAGCGCCCGTTCCGATGCAAGAGTGCTTATAACAGGAGAAAATGGCACCGGCAAGGAGCTTGTAGCCCGGCAAATTCATGCTCAGTCTGACAGGGCGGCCGGGCCTTTTATTGCGGTCAACTGTGCAGCCATTCCGGATACCCTGATAGAAAGCGAACTTTTTGGACATGAAAAAGGCTCTTTTACGGATGCTTCTTCCAGACGTAAAGGCAAGTTTGAAACAGCCCACGGAGGAACCCTTTTTCTGGATGAAATAGCCGACATGTCACTTCAGGCGCAAGCCAAGGTATTAAGGGTAATTCAGGAAATGCGCTTTGAACGGATAGGGGGAGAGCAGTCCGTTGAGGTGGACGTAAGACTTATTGCCGCTACCAACAAGGATCTTCAACAGGAAATAAATACCGGCCGCTTCAGGGAGGACCTTTTTTTCAGGCTGAATGTAATTCCTCTGCATATTCCTCCTTTAAGGGAGCGAAGAGAAGACATAGCCGAGCTGGTGACTAGTTTTCTACAAAAACTGTCTTTTGGCAAAGCCAAAACCATGTCCAAAGAGGCTATGAACTTTGTCATTTCCAATGACTGGCCCGGAAATATACGCGAGCTTAAAAATTTTGTGGAACGAATTTCTGTAATGAGTGATGAACCGGAAATTTCTCTGGAAAACGCCGAATATTTTTTACACAAAGCTGTCAGCCATGTTAAAACACTTTCCCGGGACAGGCTGGACGAGTTGTTCAGCCTTAGGCTGTCAGAATCCAAAGAAGCTTTTGAAAAAGCTTATTTGGTTAACAATCTACAAAAAACAGGTTATAATATAGCAAAGGCAGCAGAACTGATGGGTTTGTACCCCAGCAACCTTCACGCCAAAATTAGAAAATTAGGTATTGAGGTAAAAGCATGAACAAGTTGACTAAACGCCAGGAAGAAGTTCTTGGCTATATTGAAGAGTTCATTGACGAAAACCCCTACCCACCTACAATAAGGGAAATTGCATCCAATTTCAATATCTCAGTAAAGGGCGCTTATGATCACCTTAAAGCCCTTGAGCGCAAGGGACGCTTGCGCGCAGGCGAAGGATCTTCCAGAAACATAGAAATAATAGGCAAACCGTCAAAATCAGGAAGGCAGCTAACAGTGGAACTGCCAATTTTGGGTTCAGTAGCAGCAGGCAAACCGATTTTTGCAGATGAAAACTATGAATCCAGCATCCATGTTCCGGAAACTTTAGTTGGATCTGCCCGATGCTTTGGCCTGAGAGTCAGAGGTGACAGCATGATGAATGCCGGCATTCTGGACGGGGACCTGGCTGTTATTGAGCAGCGCCAGGTGGCCGAAGACGGAGAAATTATAGTGGCCGCCCTGGAAGATACTGTAACCCTAAAACGTTTTTACAAGGAAAAAGCCCGAATAAGGCTGGAACCCGATAACCCTGCCTACAGCCCCATTTTTACGCAGGATGTCAGAATTCTTGGCAAACTGCGCGGAATAGTCAGGACTTACTAACAAAAAATGCATGCTGTTTATGTGCTTGGGGGTCCTGAACACGGGCGCCGCATAGAATTTATAAACAAACTTAAGGAAGACTGCAAAAAAGCCTGGATGGAAGCTCCGGAAGAACACAGCTTATACGCCCAGAACACCCCCCTGCCCGTATTAATGGACCTGCTTTTAAACGGCTCCCTTTTTTCCAGAGGAAAGTTGGTATTTTATTTTGGAGCAGACCAGATAAAAGCAAAAAGCGATATACAAAACCTGGTCGCTTATATCCGGAATCCAGCTGAATCCACTGTTTTGGTCCTGGTATCAGACAGTACAGGAATAGACAAAACAATAGAGTCTGCCATGCCCAAAGAAGCCAAAAAGGTATTTTGGGAACTGTCTGCTGCAGAAATGGAAGCCTGGATAAGGGATTTTTTCAAATCCAGAAATATAGCAATACAGCCTGCTGCCGTAAGCAGCCTCCTGGACCTGGTTGAAAACAATACAGAAGCCATGAAAACAGAATGCTCCCGTCTGGCCCTGTTTTTCCCGGCTTCTTCGTCCATAAATGAAGAGGCAGTAGAAAGCTATATTGTTCATAACAGGATTGAAGACGTATTCAGCCTGTTTGACAAAATGGCCACCGGCAGCCTGGAACAGGCCCTAAGCTGCCTGACAGCCATACTGGCCAACAGGGAAAGCAGTGCTGTTGCCATAATTTCCGGACTGCTGTGGTCATTCAGGCGCCTTTTGACCATTCACAGAACCATGATCAAAGGAATTGGCTATGAAGAGGCTGCACGTGCTGAACGCATAACAAGGCGCAGCACTTTGGCCTCATATCATTTGGCCAGGCTTAAATGGAACAGGGATGTATGCAATGATTTGATAGCTTTTGGAGTGGATATTGACACAAAGCTGCGCAGTATGGGACAAAGCTTTGAACAAGCCTTGCTGGAATTGTTTGTTTATTCCTGCATGGTAAAAAAGGGCTCCATGCGCTTGGGGCAACTATGAACAGGTTTTACTACGATGCAACACAACGATATAACCAATCTGGATAACAAAAAACTGTGGGAAGAAGTATCCAGCAGTACAAAATTGTTTTTGACAAGCACTCTGCTATCCATTATGAAAGATGGGGTCTTCTTTTTTGATAAAGACTTTAAGGTGTATTTTGCAAACCCCGTTTTTTCCGCAATAACTGCGCTTGACTGCGTCAAGGAAACCCCAAGTCTTCATGAAATATATCCGGACCCGGCCAACAGGCAGGCTCTGGAAAATGCAAAAGCAGCCCTAGAGGCAGTAGGTTACTGGAGGGGAGAATTAACAAGGCAGATATCCGGCAACAAAACTGTTATTGAAGAACTAACAATGTCAAACTGTGTAAAAGCTGCCTGTTCGGACGAAAACTGCCCAAGCTATGTGGGTGTAGCCAGGGATATAAGCAATGAGCGCGAAGCGCTGGAGCGCCTTGCATGGGCCATGAACCATGACGAGCTTACCGGATTACCCAACCGGTCCCTTTTTTGCAATGCGGTCGACGCAATCATAAAACGAAGTGATGTTTCCCTAAGCTGCCTGGTACTTGTTTCTGCGGATCTGGACAATTTCAAGCGCTACAATACAGATTATGGACACGAAACTGGTGACAGGCTGCTTGCAAACATAGCAAAACGCATCCTGTCTACGGTAAGGGTTGGAGATATAGTAGCCCGCACAGCCGGAGATGAATTCAGTGTCCTTATGCATGTGCGTCAATTAAAAGAAGCGAATGAAGCAGCCAAACGGGTCATGTCGTCATTTGACAAGGATATAGAACTGGACGGAAAGCTTTACCAAATAAAGGCCAGCCTTGGAGTAGCCTGCTGGCCCAAAGACGGCAACAGTGCATCAGAATTGCTGGCAGCAACAGATGTGGCACTTCAGGCCAGCAAGGATTCGGGCAAAAATACCATACTCCATTATACAGAAAAACTTCACAGGGCGCGCAAGGGCAAGTCCAATTTTGAAGCAAACCTGCGCAAAGCTCTGGACACAGGACTTATTCATGTAAACTACCAGCCGGTTATTGATATTGCCAAAGGCAGCCTGGAAAGCGTTGAGGCTTTGGCGCGATGGAATGATCCTGTACGCGGGCCAGTAGCCCCGGACAAGTTTATCCCCCTGGCAGAAGAAACGGACCTTATAATAAAGCTTGGAGAAACCGTATTGCGTTCAGCTTGCAAGCAGTGTAAAGCTTGGGGTAAGGACAGAACGGAACGCCTTAAGGTTGCCGTAAACGTATCCACTGTACAGCTGAAAAACCCCGATTTTCCGGTTGTAATTGCAGACATACTGGCCAGCACCGAACTGCCTCCGGACAAGCTTATCATCGAGATAACAGAAAGCGTATTGTTGAAAAACGCGGAAAAGGCTGTCAGGCATCTATCACAACTTAAGGCGCTTGGAGTAATACTGTCCATTGACGATTTTGGAACGGGCTATTCTTCCTTGTCATATATGAAAAACCTGCCCATAGACATTATCAAGATTGACAGGGAATTCATAAAAGATATAGAGCATTCATCTGCCGGGCATGAAATTGTATCAGGAATAATCAGCCTTGCCCATCGTATGGGTCTTAAAGTAGTAGCGGAAGGGGTCGAAAATTCGGGGCAGTATTACCTTCTAAAACACTTGAATTGTGACTTTGCCCAGGGCTTTCTGTTCAGTATGGCCTTGCCGCCTTTAGAGCTGGAAAACCGCTATCTTGCAAGAAACATGGCTTCGGGTTCTTCAGGCTTTTTGCTGATATAAAAAAACCGCATGTAAAATGCTAAAAACCGCTTACCCGGTTTCTGCCTTTTTGCTTGGAAACATAAAGATAATGGTCTGCCCTTTCAACCAATGCCTGCAATGTATCCCCTTCCTGCAAACCAGCTATTCCTATACTTATGGTAAGTTGCCAGGGGACGTTTTCAAACCTGGCATTAGCAATGGTATCACGTATGCGGTTGGCAACATG
>JAKPMS010000071.1 GCA_029548805.1 Spirochaetota bacterium
CCTTCTCAGCGCCCAGGCGGCGGCTATCAGGGGCCGCGCCCTGGCGGCGGATATCAGGGGGCGCGCTCTGGCTCCTCCCCTTCGGGATACCCTTCGGGATCCCCTACGGGGCCGGGAGGCACCCAGGGCGGCTACCAGGGGGGGGGCCAAGGGGGGGGAGCCCAAAGGGAAACCCAGGGGGGAGCCCAAGGGGGACAAGCCAGGCAGGGCTCGTATCAAGGGCGCCAGGCTTCCTATGGTTCAGGCCAGCGAACAGGAGGGCAGGGCTACGGCGGCCAAAGATCCGGAACAGGCCAGGGAACCAGGCAAGGCTCCTATCCGCCAAAGCAGGGCGGATTTGCTCCGCGAAGCGGTACCGCTGGCAGGCCCGGACCTGGAGGCAGGCCGGGCACTCATGGCAGGGCTGGTTCCGCCCCGCCTGTTGCAGCTCCAATCAGCCCTGACAAAAAGAGTACTGCCAAACGTTTTATAAAAGCAAAGAAACCGTCCTACCAGAAAAAAGAGGAGGACCTTGAGCAGAAGCTTCTTTTGCAAAAGAAAAAAGCCGAAGCCCCCAAGGCCAACCCCATTCCTAAATCCATAGATATTATGGAATCCATTTCTGTTGCGGATCTGGCCAAAAAAATGAATTTGAAACCTGCCGAGCTTATTTCCAAATTGATGAGCCTGGGTTTTATGGCAACAATAAATCAGATGATAGATTCAGATACAGCCAGTATTCTTGCTGCAGAGTACGGATGTGAAGTCAAAATTGTATCTCTTTATGATGAGACCATCATAGAAAAAGAAGAGGACAAACCAGAAGACATGAGGCCGCGCCCTCCCATTGTTACCATCATGGGACACGTAGATCACGGCAAAACCAGACTTCTGGACGCAATAAGAAAAACCAATGTAATTTCAACGGAATTTGGCGGTATAACCCAGCATATAGGGGCATATCAGGTAGAAACCAGCAAGGGCAAAATAACTTTTCTGGATACCCCCGGCCATGAAGCATTTACCAGAATGCGTGCTCGCGGTTCCCAGATTACGGATATTGTCATACTGGTTGTAGCTGCCAATGATGGCGTAATGCCTCAGACCATGGAAGCCATAGATCATGCCAAAGCTGCCGGAGTACCCATCATTGTTGCTGTCAACAAGGTGGATCTGCCAGAAGCCAATGTGGACAGGGTTAAAACACAGCTTTCGGAGCTTCAGCTGGTCCCGGAGGATTGGGGCGGACAAACCATGTTCTGCGAAATATCCGCTCTCCAGAAACTGGGCATAGAAGAGCTCTTGGACGGAGTTTTGGTTACTGCCGAAATGCTGGAACTCAAAGCGAACTACGATTGCCGGGCAGAAGGTAAAATTATTGAATCCAGGATTGATCACGGTAGGGGTATAGTATCCACCATCATCATTGAACGGGGCACCCTGCATGTCGGAGACAGCTTTGTTGCCGGAATTTATCCGGGCAAGGTAAGGGCAATGTTTGATGACAAGGGCATGAAGATTGATGAAGCCACGCCTTCCACTCCGGTAGAAGTCATAGGATTTGAAGGCATGCCCAATGCGGGAGACCCATTTGAATCTGTAGAAGACGAAAAAATAGCCAGAAGTTATTCTATTAAACGACAGGAGCTGAAGCGTTCAGAAGTGGCCAAGGCGCTTAAAAAGGTGACCTTGGACAACCTGTATGACACCATAAGTGACGGAGCGGTGCAGGAACTTAAAGTTCTTATCAAGGGCGACGTGCATGGATCTGTTGAAGCCCTTAAATCATCCCTGGAAAAACTGTCTACCAAGGAGATACGCCTTGCAGTTATACGTGCTGCCGCAGGAGCCATAAACGAAAGTGACGTTGATCTGGCAAGCGCATCCAATGCTCTTATTATAGGCTTCAATGTAAGGCCCACTCCAAAAGCCAAGGCGCTCGCAGATCAGGAAAAGGTCGAGATTCGCAAATATAATGTAATTTACAAGGCTGTTGAAGAAATTCAACAAGCCATGGAAGGCATGCTTGCACCGGATATAAAAGAGTCGGATATAGCAGAAGTTGAAGTTCGTGAAGTATTCAAGGTACCCAAAATCGGAGCCATAGCAGGCTGTTATGTGCTTTCGGGTACTGTCAAACGCTCTGCCAGCGCAAGGGTTATAAGAGACGGCGTGGAAATTCATTCAGGCAAAATGTCTTCGCTAAAGCGTTTCAAGGACGATGTCAGGGAAGTGGCAGCCGGATATGAATGCGGTATAGGCTTGGCGGGCTGGACAGATTTAAAGGTTGGAGACATCCTGGAAGTTTTCGAATTAATAAGTGTTTCAAGAAAGTTGAGCGATTCCATAGATGGACCAGATAAGGCGTAAACGTGTAGAAGAAACTCTAAAAGCGGAAATAGCAGCCCTGCTTGCCAAAGGATATGTAAAAGATCCAAGGGTGGACAGCTTTTTGTCCATTACCAGGGTTGAGCTTGCCAGAGACGGCAGCCATGCAAAGCTGCATGTGTCCACTTTTAAAGGCAGTGATGCCCTTAAAGAGGCTGTAAACGGCCTTAATGCCGCCGCAGGTTTTATTCAGTCTGCCATTGCCAAAAGGCTGCATATCAGGCTTACTCCCAAACTGGTTTTTATGGCTGACGAAGGCATCAGGGAAGGCTTCGAACTGGGAGAAAAAATAAAGGACCTATTCCAGTGAGCAATATGCCCGGGACTGCCAAAGCCGTTCAGGGCTTTGCTGTCTTGGACAAGCCATCCGGCATTACTTCCCACTCATACCTGTCCAGACTGTCCAAAAAACTGGGCAATAAAATAAAGAGCGGGCATGCCGGAACCCTCGATTCTTTTGCATCGGGAGTACTTGTATGCATGTTCGGGCGGTATACAAGGCTATCAGACAGCTTTATGGCCACTACAAAAGGCTATGAGGCAGAAGTCCTTTTTGGAGAAGAAACAGATACCCTTGACCCTTTGGGCCGCGTTGTAGCAATAGCAGAAGTCCCGACTATGGCTAAACTGGAAGCTGTAATCCCGCAATTCAGGGGCCTGATAAAACAGGCAGCTCCCGCTTTTTCTTCGGTACATATAAACGGGCAAAGAGCCTACGAATTGGCCCTTAGGGGAGAAAAGTTTGAACCAAAGGTCAGGGAAGTAAATATCTATTCTCTGGAATTGCTGTCTTTTAACGGTAATTATGCAAAACTATCCGTAACTTGCTCCAAAGGAACGTATATAAGGTCTTTGGCACGGGACCTGGCTTTGGCTGCCGGCAGCCGCGGCAGGCTGGCTGCTCTAAGGCGCAGCTTTTCTGGCCCTTTCAGGATTGAAGAAGCCGTAAAACTGGAAGATTTTGGAGAAAACAGCCTTTTAAGCTTTACACCAGAGCTTGCAAAAAGCCTGGGCTACGAAGTGCTTGTACCGGACAAAAATGAAGCAATTGCTTTTTGCAAAGGCCTGCCATTGTACAAGCAGGCCCTTTTTGCCGCCAAAAAAGCCGTGCCGGATGCAAGGGTGGCTGTATTCGATTCTTCATCCAGCTTTCTGGGTATTGCATGTTTCAGAAACAACAGTTGGGTATATGATTTTGTTTTTGGAGGAAGTAATTGAAGGTTTTTGAATGGAAAAACCCTCATGATATACCGTATAAAGCTTTTAAGCCAGGGTCGGCCACCATAGGGGTGTTTGACGGGCTGCATTTGGGCCATGCGAGCCTTGTTTCCAGGGTTGTTTCCAGAGCGCCCGGATATTTGCCCATTGTGTTTACTTTTAAAAACAACCCCAAAAAAGCGGTAAGACATAATTATACACACGATGCCCTTTTTACCATGAGACAGAAACTGGAAATTCTTGAGTCTATGGGAGTAGGGCTTTGTGTCCTGATTGACTTTTCCAGGAATTTCAGTAAACTCTCCGGGAAGGACTTT
>JAKPMS010000089.1 GCA_029548805.1 Spirochaetota bacterium
TGTTCTTCCTGTTTGGCATTCTTTTGAACGGCTTGTCCAATACAATATTCTGGCAGTATCCAACACCATTGCTTATTCCAAACCTATAGGCTCCGTAATGCTGCCGGATTTTCAGGCTATAAGGCCGCATTGGATGGCAAGTGTTCCCAGAATATGGGAGTCTGTAAAAGATGGAGTATACAAGAATATAAGGCAGGCCGGGGGAGCAAAAAAGCAGCTGTTCACATTTTTTGTGGCTGTAGGAAAAGCTTTTTCACATTTTAAAAACATGTTTTTGGGCAGATTGCCCAACTTTGGGAACAGGTCCCGTGTTATAGATATAGTACTGGCCATTATACCCCTTGTTTTGCTGGCCCCATTAAAAGGACTGGGAGAAGTACTCATATTTAAAAAGATAAAAACCAAACTGGGCGGCAGATTTATTGCAGGCATATCAGGGGGCGGAGCCATGCCAGCTACTGTGGATATATTTTTTGACGCAATAGGTGTGCAAATTCTGGAAGGTTACGGGCTGACAGAAACAGCCCCGGTTATTGCGGTAAGGCCGCAGAACAAGCCGGTTATGGGCACAGTAGGGCCGGCAATAAAGGCAACCACTTTTAAAATTCTGGACGAAAACGGAGTAGACCTGGGGCGTTGCAAAAAGGGTATAGTCCATGTCAAGGGCCCGCAAGTTATGATGGGCTATTACAAAAAACCGGATATGACAGCCAAAATCATATCAGCAGACGGATGGCTTAATACCGGAGACCTTGGAATGCTTACCAAAAACAATTACCTTAAACTTACAGGCAGGGCCAAGGACACCATAGTCCTTTTGGGAGGAGAAAACATAGAGCCCCTGCCTATAGAACAACATATATGCGACAGCCCTTTTATTTCCCAAGCCATAGTTTTGGGGCAGGACCAGCGCTTTCTGGCAGCATTGATAGTTCCTGATCAGGAAATGGTACTTGGCTGGGCCAAAGAAAACAATATACCCATCGTGGATTATGAAATACTTCTTACCCAGCCAGAGGTTAAGGAACTGATTGATTATGAAATTACACAGGCCATAAGCTCCAAAAACGGCTTTAAAATTTTTGAAAGGATTTTCCGTTTTGCATTACTGCCAAAGCCGTTTGAAACAGGCAGGGAGCTGTCTGCCAAGCAGGAAATCAAACGCCATGCAGTGGCAGAACTTTACAAAAACCAGATAGCCAAACTGTTCAAAGCCTGATTTTTTTCTGTGGCCATCCTGCTGGCAAATAAAACGGGGCTGCCCCAAGTATCATTACTCAGTGCAGCCCCTGCTTTCTTATAAGAGGACCTCTAAAAACTTCAGTTTTTAGAGGTCTACCATTATGTAAGTGTAAATCCTGTAAGGATTTACAAAGGGCACCTCGAAAAATTAAACAAGTTTTTAGAGCTGCCCATAACTAAAAAAAATTCTTTATTCCAGTATAATTATGACTGTTGCTGTTCTCTCTACTTTGGCCTGTGGAGCTTCAGTTCTGGTTTCTGCTTCTGCTATATCCACCAATTCATCTATTCTTTCCAGGCCGCTTTCGGCGGATACTGCTACAGGGGGAGTAATGGAGCCATTCATGCTTACATAAGAGAATTCTCCTGCAGAAACAGTACGCCTCATGCCGGTCCTGGTTATCAACTGGATCTGGTTTTCAAGTCCCAGCAAGTTTATGCCGTCAAATTCAAAACTGGTGCCGCGGACAGAAGCCGTGGCTGTAGGGCTTTTAACCTGAAACTCTGTTATTTTGCCTTCCTCTGGAGCAACATCAGCTTTTACGCGTCCGGCCAGAAGAAAAAGCTGGGTTTGGGAGCCAGCTGTGGACTCGATCAGCTCTTCAAGGGATAGCCTGGTAATTGGTTTGACAGTTATTGTGGAGTTTCCTACTGCCAAAATGGCAGTGCTTTTAAACCCGGTAGAAATAAGAGTACCTTTGGGAAGCACATCTCCCACTTTGGCTGGTTTCCAGTCTTTGCCGGGCAGGCTGTATTCTACCTTGCCTGCAATTTCTGTAACCCTGGCGCTTACATCGGCTGCCGATACAAAAGCAACAGCAATAGTTATAATTAATATAAGCAAAATCGTTCTTTTCATATTGCATCCTTCCTTACATAAAAACAAAACTTAAGCCCTGCAAATTATAACTTTAGGGCAGCTTTTAGTGACAGCATCCATTCTGTGTTTTCGTCGCCTGTTTCCGCATTCGGGAAAAAGGCTCCGCCAGTCAAATTGACACTTAGGTCGTTTAACGGCTTCCATGCCAAACGAAGGGAAACTTCGCTCCCCTGATAAACTACTTCTTTTCCGGGGACCAGGACCATTGCAAAATTCAAAGCGCTGTTCAGGCTGCGGAAAGGAACAATGGAAGCATCCAGAGCCAAAGCCATTGCATCGGAAAAAGAAAATGGAGCTATGGTAGCCATGGAACCAGTATTAATGGGACTAAAGGGCCGCATACCTTCTGCGCCTTCAGTCCCTCCTCCAGCCCAGTTGATGGACGCACTTATACCAAGATTGTTTATTTCCGGGAAAGTCCAGCGGGCTCGCCCTCCGGCTGCCATGGAATAGAAGAATTTTTCATCTTCCTGACCCAATTCCGTATTGAACCAAAGGCGCCAGCGTAAAGCCCTGCCCAAACGCCCTTCTATAAACGGCTCTATATATTGAGTATGGGTTGTTACACCTTCCGGCTCCATATCAAATTGTGCCCATAATTCCAGTCCAAAATCATGCATTGGCAGAATTTCTACAAAGCGGCTTCCCAGGGATGCAACAAGTCGTTGGTTGGCAAAGCTTTCCGGCCAACCCTCGCTAGTGCTGGAGTTCCTGTCTGCATCATCCTCGTCTATGAGTATTCGGGCATCATCCTTGAAAGTTAAACCAGTATAAGCCAATGCGGAGCTGAGCTGAATATTGCCTATGGAATAAGTGGCTTTTCCTCCATCCAGCATGGAGTTTACAATTTTTCCGCTGTAATCGGAAAAGTTAATTCTGCCCATAGACCAGGAAAGGCTCGAGTTATCTCCCAAGGCCTTTAAGCCTTCCCATTCTATACGGCCGGCAGTAATGGAATAAGGCCTTACAGTTGAGGAGCTGCTTGGCTTAATAACAAAACTGCCGGAAAACTTGTAAACACCTGATACATAGATGGACGAGTCAGAGCCCGTTGGCAAGGAAAGCCACAAAAGCGCCGTATTTTCCTGATCCACTGACAAGTTTTCTGAGCCCTGCCCTTTAAGTGCAGTGCTGTTGTTGATATCCAGGCCAAAATCCATGGCAGATACAGAAAAAAGAATAGTGCAAAGTAAAACTGAAATTATTATACGTTTCATTGGGCTATCCCCTTTACATCAAATATACGTCCGAGCATACGGATAGCCTGTTCTCCGGAAACCAGCTTGGCTGGGTCAGATCGGCCCTGAATGACAAGGCTGGAAACCAGTTGCCTGTACGCATACCTCGGGCTCGGGAAAAGCGTATACATCAGGCCGCCCGGAAGTCCAAAAGCCTGCATAAGAAGAAACGAATATCCTTTAAGGTCTATAACCTGGCCGGCAGTTATACTGTCTGCTGCCCAGCCAAAGTTTTGCAGAAGCTCAAAGGCCCTGGCTTCATCGGCATCCTCACCCAGATTGTCTGAAGCCACCAAAACCAGGTATGCGGCCTGGCCATAATTTACAGAATCCGTTTCAAGGAGTCTGTCCACAAATTCGTTGGATTGGGAGTATGCATAAATCCCAATCAGTATAAAAATAGAAACCAACATTACTCTTTTCATGGCTCTCCCTACTTTTCTTTAATTAAAAATCCGGCAAAGATTTCCTTTCATACGATCTATAACATATCTCTTTTTTTTAGACATGGCGCTTATACACATATTATACTACATTTATATAAATAACACAGACAGGAGAGCTAATAATGCAGAAAATTAAGGCTTCCATCCTTCTTTTTACAATACCGGTGTTTATTGGATTGGCATTTGCACTTTTATACCTTGCTCCGGCATGGCAAAATCTGGAAAGGAGGGCCTATGACCTGTTCCTGAATTTCAAACCTTCTGTAAAAGAGGATAGTTCCATAATTCTCCTGGATATAGACGATCCTTCCATTGATGCCATAGGCTCCTATCCCTGGCCAAGGGCTTTAATAGCAAGAGGACTGGAAGCTTTAAGCGAACTTGGAGCCTCTTATGCGATTTTCGATATTGAGTATCTGGAAAAAAGCCCCATGTCGGTAGACTCCAATTATTTGCAAGGGGCGCTAAAATCGGATTTTCATGCTTCGTTTGAAGAAATTGGCTCAAATGTGCAGGATGTGTTCAGTGCCCTTAACAACAGGCAAATAGCTTTGTCGGAAGCCGGAGAATACGGCGTAGCCCTGGTAGAAATGATAGACGATACAAGAGACGAGCTTTATAAAAAGACGGGCCTGGTAGCCATAGAAAACGACAGCTATCTGGGAAAAGCCATGCGTTTGTTTGGAAACAGCTATACAACCTTGAACATGCAGAAAACTGTTATGTCAGAAGTGTTCCAAGAAAGGGAGGCTTTGGGAAAGGAGCGTTTTTTCTATCCCAAAACCAAAATTGAAAACGTAGCTGCCTCTGGAACTACAGGTTTTTTGGTGCCTATTCCGGAAATAAGCAGTATGTCCAAAAATGCTGGCTTTACCAACGTTGAAATTGACACTGACGGTGTAAGGCGCAGGCTTAAGTTGGTAGAAGTGATAGAAAACAAGGCATTTTTGCAGCTTGCCTTTTCTCCCCTCTTACGAAAGCTTGGAGAACCAGACTTGCTTATCCATAGCAAAAAAATAGAACTTATTGCGGCCAAATATGAAGATGGTATAAAAAATGTAAGCATACCCCTGGATTCCAAAGGCATGATGCTTATCCGCTGGCCAAAAAAAGACTATCTGGATAGCTTTACCCATATACCCTTTCACAGGCTGCTTGACTATCGCGCTGGCGGAGAGGAACTGGTGACGCATCTACGGCTGTTAAGGGCCAACCAGGGCTGGAGCCTTAGCCCGGGGCTGGCTGCCATAGATGCCTGCCTGTATGCATGGACAGAGGCGGAGGAGCTAAGACAAAATGCATTGGACAATGGAGGCCCCCAGGACAGGGCAGACTGGATACAGGCAAGCTCGGAGTTTTGGGACAAGTGCAATGCGTTTCTGGGCTCTGGTTTATATGATTCCATACTTGCCCTGTTTGACATGGCTAGGGATGCTGATGACGCAGCCCATGCTCCAATATATGATTCCATAAAAGACGATTT
This sequence comes from Spirochaetota bacterium, assembly GCA_029548805.1. GTDB lineage: Bacteria > Spirochaetota > Spirochaetia > Treponematales > UBA12059 > SZUA-370. The sequence continues at coordinate 5,290 of JAKPMS010000089.1, forward strand.
CAGCAGGCTGTATAAAAATGTTGAAAATTCATACAACAACCATATAAAACTTGAAACGGCCCTGAAAGAAAGGCTGAACAACGCGTATTGCATTATTGGCTGGACCAGCACAGGAACAACAGATATTGGCGTCAACCCTTTTATTGAGAACTATGTGAACGTGGGTACCCATGCTGCTGTAGCCAATACCATTCTTCAGCAGGACTTTTTGCGGGAAGCGCCCTTATGGATTTCGGCTATTCTGGCGGTAATTTTTGCGGCAGCCACTCCCCTTGGCATAAAAAGACTGAACATAAATCTTCAAATCATAAGCGGTCTTGTTGTTACCCTGGTTCTTCTGCTGCTTTTCTACGGAATTTTTCATTTTACCGGCGTTTATGTTGCTTTTTTGTCGCCGGTTCTGGCGGTTTTTATATCTTTCCTGTTTTATTCCCTTTTGTCTTTTATTTTGTCAGAAAGGGAAAAAAGCTTTTTAAGAAAAGCTTTTGG
>JAKPMS010000101.1 GCA_029548805.1 Spirochaetota bacterium
GGCAGTTCCTCGGGCAGATGAAGAAGCCCGATGTCGATTATATAGAAGGCCTGTCTCCGGCCATATCCATAGAACAGAAAACCACCCACCGAAACCCCCGCTCCACAGTGGGTACGGTAACAGAAATATATGACTATTACAGGCTGCTTTTTGCCAGGATTGGCACCCCTCATTGTCCAAAATGCGGCAAGGAAATAAAAGAGCAGGGCATAGACCAGATACTGGAAACCATAATGTCATGGAAAAAAGGCAGCAAACTGCAAATTCTGGCCCCGGTGGTGCGCGGCAAAAAGGGTGAACACCAAAAAATACTGGAAGACGCTAAAAAGCAGGGTTTTGTAAGGGCCAGAATAGATGGCGAAATCAGGGAGCTGGAAGAAGAAATCCGGCTGGAAAAACAGAAAAAGCACAGCATAGAGCTGGTAATAGACAGGCTCAAATTGTCGGAGGATTCCAGGCGCAGGGTTGCGGAGGCTGTAGAGTCCGCCCTCAAAATTGCGGATGCTACGGTTATTGTTTCTGTGGGCGATGACTCCACACAAAAGGACGAGTTTTTCAGCCAGCGCGGAGCCTGCCCGGAATGCAACATAAGCCTGCCCGAGCTGGAACCCAGGCTTTTTTCTTTCAACAACCCGCATGGAGCCTGCCCTGAATGCTCGGGACTTGGAAACAAGCTGGAGTTTGACCCGGACCTGGTAATTCCCGACAAGACTCTGTCTTTTAATGAAAGGGGCTGCATACCATACAACCCAGATGCTTCATGGTTCCGGTCCAGGTTTGAAGCGCTTGCAAAGCATTACAAGTTCAGCCTGGATACCCCATTCAAGGATATACCGGAAAAAATCATGAATGTAATCCTTTATGGCGGAAACGAAGCCATCAGGGTGCGTTATGACAATGCCAAAGGTAACGGGCATTTTGAATACGAGTCTGTTTTTCCAGGCATTCTTGCGGAGCTGAAGCGCCGCTATATAGAAACCCAGAGTGACGGCATAAAAGAATGGCTTGAGAAGTTCATGAGCGAAAAAGCCTGCGAGACCTGTGCCGGAAAACGCCTCAGGCCGGAAGCCCTGGCTGTTACCATTGGCAGAGAAAGCATTTTTGACCTTTCGTCCAAGTCTGTGGAAGAATCCCTTGGTTTTTTTGCAAAACTGGAACTTACGGATACACAAAAGCAGATTTCCAGGCAGGTGTTAAAGGAAATTATTGCCAGGCTTAACTTTCTTAAAAATGTGGGTCTGGATTATTTGAGCCTGGAGCGCAAGGCCGGCACCCTGTCCGGTGGAGAAGCACAACGCATACGTTTGGCTACCCAGATTGGCTCCAGCCTGGTGGGAGTTTTGTACATACTGGACGAGCCGTCCATAGGCCTGCACCAGAGGGACAACCAAAGGCTTATAGACACGCTGCTGTACCTGCGGAACCTTGGCAACACCCTTATAGTGGTGGAACATGACGAACAAACCCTGCGCACTGCAGATTATATAGTAGATTTGGGTCCCGGAGCGGGAGTACACGGGGGCAGGGTGGTGGCTGCCGGCAGTCCCCAAGAAGTCATGGCATGCAAAAAAAGCGTTACTGGCCGATACCTGTCCGGAGAACTGGCAATTCCGGTGCCGGAACAAAGGCGACAAGGCAACGGAGCCAGCATAAGCATAGGCGGCTGCAAGGAGCACAATTTAAAGGATGTGGAAGTTACCATACCCTTGGGGCTTTTTACCTGCATTACGGGCGTATCCGGCTCCGGAAAAAGCACCCTGCTCACAGACCTTTTATATCCTGTCATTTCCAACAGAATTATGGGCACCAATTGGGATGAGGGCGACTATAGCTCCATTTCCGGCCTGGAAGCCATAGACAAAATCATAAATATTGACCAAAGACCCATAGGGCGCAGTCCCAGATCCAATCCCGCCACCTATGTTGGTGTTTTTACTCCAATAAGGGAGCTTTATGCAGGGCTGCCCGAATCCAAAGCCCGCGGGTACAAGCCGGGAAGGTTCAGCTTTAACGTAAAGGGCGGGCGCTGTGAGCATTGCCAGGGGGACGGAACCCTGGAAATATCCATGCAATTCCTGCCCGATGTATACATCAGCTGCGATGTATGCCATGGAAAGCGCTTTAACAACGAAACACTGGAAATAAGGTACAAAGGCAAAAACATAGCGGACGTTCTGGACATGACAATAGATGAGGCTGCGGAGTTTTTTAATAAAGTGCCCCAAATAGTCCATAAACTTAACACCCTTTTGTCGGTGGGGCTAGGATACATCAAGCTTGGACAGTCTGCTTTGACCCTGTCCGGCGGCGAGTCGCAAAGGGTCAAGCTGGCTTACGAGCTTGCAAAACGGGCCACCGGAAAAACCCTTTACTTTATGGATGAACCCACCACGGGGCTTCATTTTGCCGATGTAAAGCAATTGATGGAAACCATCCAGCGCCTAGTGGATACCGGCAACTCGGTGGTCATGATTGAACACAACCTGGATGTCATAAAACAGGCTGACTGGATTATAGACCTGGGGCCGGAGGGAGGCAAAAGGGGCGGATACATAATAGCAAAAGGCAGGCCCGAGGATGTGGCCCGTATGAAAAACTCCTGGACCGGAAAATTCCTTAAAGAAGTTTTGGCTTTGGCATAAGGCACCCATAACGGGATAAGGCAAAAAGCTGCTGTTCCTGCTTCTTTACGACAAGGCTCTTTGGCTTTATTATTGCGCTAATGCTTAACAAATCTGCTGCATGCTTGGCGATATTTCTTCTTTTTGCCACCTTCCTGCTGGGTTCCCAGGAAAAACCCGACGGAAACAGTGATACGGAAGACCTTGTCAAAAAAACCATGGCTATGGACATAGCGGAATCGGATTACCAGGCTTTGCTTGTTTGGGTAAAAAAGCTTGGTCTCCCTGATTCCGGCAATGCACAGGAATTAAGAAACAGGCTGTATGTATATTATGATGTAAGTCCCCAAAGCGGCGGCGGCAATCAGACTGAGGCCCCGTCCCGTATAATTACCATAAGCTCCGCGGACTCCACGGAATATATAAGCACAAAGGATGAAGGCGATTCCATGATCCGCTTTTTGGGCAGGGTCAATATTACTGTGGATGATTCAAAAAGCGCCGAAACCCTGAACCTGCAGGCGGACTCGGTGATCATCAACCGGTCTGCAAACATGATAAACGCCAGGGGCAAGGTAAAGCTGGAAAGAAAAAAGCCGGACGGTTCACTGGACTATTTTCTTGGCGAAGCATTGCAGCTGGACTTGGATAACCTTGGAGGCATTTTTCTGGAAGGAGAAAGCAGGCGTAGCCAGCAAAGCCAGCAAAACAAGGCTGTTTTTTTCAGAGCGGACGAAATATTAAAGCTGGGCAGTGATGTTATGGTTTTTAGCGATGCTCTGGTAAGCTCCTGTGAAGAAGAACATCCGCACTATTCAATTCGCGCTGGAAAAATGTGGATACTTGGCAACAATGAATGGGCCATGAAGGATGTTACCTTGTTTGTGGGCGAAGTACCCGCCATGTATCTGCCTTTTTTTTATTACCCCGGAGAAGAAATTGTATTCAACCCTGTTTTTGGCTTTGAACAGCGTTTTGGTTATTACGTACAAACCACAACATATTTGCTTGGCAGCAAAGAAAGCAAGGAGAATACCATAAGCCTTTTAAAAATTGCGGAAACAGAAAAAAGCTATGAAAAAAGGCTGGAAGGAGTTTTTTTAAGAACTACCAAAAATGTTCAACAAAAAAAAAGCGCTGATTTTGTAAAAATTCTTGCAGACCTGTATTCCAATCTTGGGCTGTCCATTGCAGCAGAAGCAAAGCTAAGCGACAAAGGCGCTTTCAGTTCTGCCAACGCTTTTTTGGGCTTGGGCTTTTCCAGGTCCGTATTTAATGCCTATTCCAATGGGCTATCCTATTATTCTCCACTGATAAGCGAAGGAGCTTATAAAAGTATATGGCATTCCGGCAGCCTTCTGGGCTATGAACTGCCTTTCCGTTTTGGCTTTAATCTTGGGTCTACAATCAAGCTGGGAGCGCTAAACCTGTCTTTTAACTTGCCTTTTTACAGCGACCCTTATTATAACAGGGATTTTATGAACAGAAGCGAGCACATGGATTGGCTGCAGTTTATGAATCCGCAAAAAGAGGAAAAAAGCATAGGCCTGATCAACAATTTTACCAATTCTATAAATCTTAGCGCAGTTCTTGGAAGCCAGCATTTGCCGTCTTTTTTGCCATGGATCAGTTCCATTTCCTTAAGCCGATTCAAATCGGAGCTGTACTGGACTTCTGCCAGAAGGCCCCTGCCTGTTTCTGCTGCAGAAAAGCTGCTTTTTTCCGCAAACCCTGGCAGCGATTTTTTCATACCCTCTGACTGGACCATACTGGATGCAAATGCAAGCATTTCAGGTACCTTGTTTAAATATCCTTCAGAAAAAGCGCACAAAAAAGCTGCTGCGGATGGCAATCGGGCTGCAGAAAGCCATGCCATGGGCAGTACATTGGAAGAAAAGGGCTGGCTTGCCGCTGCTGCCATGGAAAACTCGGAGCCTTTAGCTCCATGGAAGCCGAGCAAGGAAGAAAAAAGAGAAGCAGCAGAGCGTGTGCAGGACAGCATTCCGGATTTTTCCGCCCCCATCATTCTTTCTGCGGAAAAAGCGACAGACAGGAAGGTCCTGAACCTGGCTTTGGCTTACAGTTACAGCCCCAGCCTGAACTGGAAACTGAAGCTTATGGATATGCTATGGAAGGAGCCGGAAGACATAGACTGGTCAGTGTTTTACGAAACCATAAGCATGAGGAACAGCGGGAACTTGAATTTTTCTGCCAATATTTATGAAGGAATCCTGGGCATCAATGCTGCTTTTAACGCTAACAACCAGTTTATGGAAAGGCCAAGACAAAGCGATGACCATACAGTTTTAACCACGGCTTTGCAGGAAACCCTTGCCAAACAGGACGCCCAATACCGCAATGACAAAATAAGCGGAAGCTTGAGCATAAACAGCAGTCCTTTTCAGGATGCATGGCTTTTTGCACCCAGCAACATAAGCTACAAAATCTCCAGCCTGATTTATGAATATGCTTTTGAAAATATGGACCCGGGCCATCTTGATAAGCCGGAAAAAGCCATATACAAGACAAGTTTTGCCGAGTGGAGCGACAAAGCCATAAGCAGCCATTACCTGTCTGTGGGCTTGGCGGCCAGGCCATGGGGCTATGACCAGAACCTGTCCCTTTCTGCCAACCTGCCTCCTTTGCCAGAAAACTATTCCATGAAGCTGGCCTTAAAGTATCCTTTTGGAAACCTGACTGTGCAAAGTGCGTACGGAACACAGAAAAATGAAAGTGCTTTTGCATGGAGCCCTATTAACATAAGTCTTGGCTTGGGAGAAAGCCCTTGGCCAATAATGAAAACCGCATTTATATGGGATATTGAAAATGAAAAAGCAAAAAGCCTGTCTTTGTCTTTAAGCTGGGGAGGCTTTTACATGTCAGCCAATGCCATAGAAGCACAGGCATACAAAATTAAAGAAAACCTTGGCTGGGAGCCACGAGGAGATGCTGGTTTTCAATTTGCAAATTTCGACTTGGGCTATAAAAACAGCATTAAACCCGCTGCCTTATGGAAAAACCGGTATTATTGGCAGCTGGATGTAGAAGCTTTTGCGCAACAGAGCCTGTTGAGATTTACCGAATCAAGCCTGGATTTTAAAACAGCATTAACCGTAAATGTTCACGAGCTTCTGGACTTGTCATTTTCTTCTGTATCCAGAAATTCGTCGCTTTGGCGCTATTATCCCTGGCTGTTTGGGGTGCCGGATTATATAAAACCTGTTGATCCTGTATTTGACCTTCTTGAATCCTTCAATTTTTTTGATTTGAGCGGAGAAGCCAGAAGGCGTTCACTTTTTAAGCTTAAAACCCTGACTTTTTCTGCAATACATAAGCTGCATGACTGGGATTTGAGCCTAAGCTATTCGCTCAGCCCGGTACTGGTCAATGATATTGCTGCAGAAAAAAAATACGAGTTTAAAAGCTCTTTTTCCCTCAGCCTGGCCTGGAGGGATATATCCCAGATAAAAGCTTCTTACAGGCAGGAATCCGTTGGCAGTGACGTTAAAGCATCAGGCTGGGATTGATTCCATACCTGGAACAGTCTTGCTCCGTTGATTTTTATTCATTTGAAGGTTAGGATAGCTGCAAGTGATTCCAAATAATTCTGTGGGCATAGTTTTGGATGACACAAGGATCCTGGCTGATGTCTGCGGCATAAACGACTATAATCTCCGCATTCTGGAGCGCCTTTTGGGTGCTCCCATTCATGTGCGTGGTAATGAGCTGACAATGGAAAGCCCCGAGCAGTCTACCAGGGATTTGTTTGTTTCCATAATAAGACAATTTCTGGAAGCCATAGAAGACGGCCTTCCTGCCTCTCCTGATCTTGTCACAGCCATTCATTCGCATCTGACTCCCCAAGGAACGGCTCAAGGCCTTGCCGGCAATGCTGGCAGCAATTCTAACAGGGCCAGCTCGCTTGGCGATTTGTTCAAGGAAGCCGCAATTATGATACCGGGTGCTTTTTGCCGCGTTTATCCCAGAACGGTCAACCAGGCGCTTTATTTGAAAGGCCTGTCGGAATATGATATCAGCATAGCTGTTGGGCCTGCCGGAACAGGAAAAACTTTTCTTGCCGTGGCCTGGGCACTAAAAGAGCTGCTGGGCAAGACCCGCAGAAAACTGGTTTTAACAAGACCTGTAGTGGAAGCCGGAGAAAGCCTGGGCTTTCTTCCGGGTGATTTGGGACAAAAAATAAACCCTTATTTGCGCCCGCTTTATGATGCCATGGAGGCGCTTTTGCCATATGAAACCCTCAAGCGCATGGAAGACAGCCGCAACATAGAAATAGCCCCTTTGGCATACATGAGAGGCAGAAGCCTAAATAATTGTGTGGTAATTCTGGATGAAGCCCAGAATACTTCCAGGGAACAAATGAAAATGTTTCTTACAAGGTTGGGAGACAATTCTACTGCAATAATAACCGGAGATGTGACCCAGGTTGACCTTCCCAAAAAATCCGATTCCGGATTGTTGCATGCATTATCCATTCTTTCTGGCATAGATGACATTTTTATTTGCAGAATGGATGGCAGAGATGTTGTAAGGAACCCCCTGGTAAGAAAGATAATAGATGCGTATGAGTCCGAAATTGGCTAATGCCAAGCCCTTGCAGGGCAGTTTTATAACAAAAACTCTAAAACATCCGGAAAAAATCAGGGCGTATACAGTAGTGGCAGCGGCAGCTGTTATTGCTTTTCTGGCTTTTACTGGATTTGGAACAGTAAGCAGGAGTTCCAACAGTAGAGGTTTTGAAGCAGGCAAGGTAGCAGAACGCGATATAATAGCAGAAAGCGACATTGTATATGTGGATACAAAGGCCACAAAAATAAGAACGGATGCAGAACTAAGGCTGGTATCGGCAGTTTTTGCCATGGATGACGGAATCAGCGATTCATCCTTTAAAAAGCTGGAAAGCTTCAAAAAAGAATTTTTGTCGCTTATGGCTATGGAAAAAAATGCGGAAAAGCAGGCTCTTATGCTCCAGAGCAGCTTTCCCGAACTGTCACCCAGGGAGCTTGTGTTAAAAATAGTACAGTATCCTGCCCCTCTTTCCATAATAGAACAGAGCAGGCTTATTCTTGCAAAACTTATGTCCAAAGGGGTTGTGGCTTTTCCAGAAACCGGGCTTGAGCTGTTCAATCCAGAAAAACTGGAATTAAGACACTGGGTGAATGGCTCGTTGGTATATGATTTTGTGCCAACAGAAGATAGCATTACCCTGTCCAATATAAGGCAACGGGCCAGTGAAGAGGGCAAAAGCCTAAAGCTGTCACCCGCGCTCACAGAACTGGCTGCCGGATTGGCCTGTTCTTTTGCCAGAGAAAACACTTTTTTTGATGCGGATCAAAGCCAAAAACGCATTGACGCAGCCAAAAGCATGGTGGAACCTGTAATGCGGCGTATAAGCAAGGGAGAATATGTAATAAGAAAAGGCTTTATAGTAAGCCAGGAAGATATGGAAAAGCTTACTTCCATGCACAGCAGCAAAACCGTTTTCAATCCGCTTTTTGGCCTGGCTGGCGCTTTTATAATAATTGTATTGGCTTTTGGCTCGCTAAGCCTTCTTTCCTTTACCCATTCCGGAATAAAACTTAACCGCGCATCTTTTCTTTATGCCGTTCTTTCGGCGCTGTTGTTCCTTGTTTTGGCCAGTGCTGTCAGTGCCTTTTTGCCTCCGGACCTGGAAGCGCTTCTGGAATGCTTTCTGCCGGGCACCCTGATTGCCATACTTACTGCCATACTATTGGGTGAACGTTTTGCACTTTCATTCACGCTTGTTTTAACAGCGTCCTTGCTGCTTACTGCCGACAAAAACATGTTTTCCATGGCCCAAACCCTGTTTTCTGCCATAGCCGGAATAATTTTGGTCCGGAAAGCAGAAAAACGTATAGATCTGGTACGTGCCGGAGCCCAGCTTGCTATAATACGTTTCCTGACAGGCTTTGCCATGTCCATATTGTTCAGTTACAGCTTCAAGTGGGCCTTGAGCGCC
>JAKPMS010000108.1 GCA_029548805.1 Spirochaetota bacterium
TTACGGACCGCATAGCGGTTATCAACAAGGGCGAGATAGTGGAGCTGGCAGAGACAGAGGAGCTTTTTTTGCATCCTTTGCACCCTTACACCAAGGCGCTTATATCGGCCATACCCCAGCCTGACCCTTTATTGGAACGGCAAAAAAAAATTATAGTTTATAATCCTGCCTGCCACGACTATTCCGTTGACAAGCCGCGCTGGCAGGAAGTTTCAAAAGGGCATTTTGTTCTAGCAAATGAAAAAGAAGCGGAAGACTACAAAGAAGAAATCGCAAGATCCCGGGCTTAGCTTTTGGCCCCCCTCAACAGGCTTTTAAAAAATATCTGAAAAGCTTTAAAAATTCCGAGTAACGCCTTGACATGGCCTCCGGGTGGAACTGCAGGCCAAGAAGAAAGCTGTTTCTGCTGCTGCCTTCTATTGCTTCTATTATGCCGTCATCGCTCTTGGCTGATACCATGAGCCCGTCGCCCAGATTTTTTATAGACTGATGGTGGAAGCTGTTTACAAGCACTCGTTCTTGGCCCAGAGCTTCATGCAGCATGGAGCTCGGGCTTATGTTTATATAATGCACGCCTTCATCCATATTGCATTTAGAATAGTGGCCGCCCGATTCGGGCAGTTGACTGGGTATGTCCTGGTACAAGTTGCCGCCAAGCGCGACATTTGCAATTTGGCAGCCTCTGCAAATAGCCAGTATGGGCAGGCCCTTGTCCCATGCAGCCCTGAACAAGGCCAGCTCCCACTCATCCCTGTCTATGCTCATCCTGCCAAGCTCTTTTATGGGGGTTTCATTGAACAAGTGGGGGTGTATGTCGCCTCCGCCGGAAAATACAATACCGTCCAGTTTGCCAATATAGTCTGAAGCAAGTCCGGAAATATTCCCGCTTTTGCTCAGTCCGATCAAGCCAGGAAGCACAACAGCAAGGCCTCCGGCTGCCGTAATGGAATAGCTGTAATTTGAGTTTACAGAAACATAGCTGTCTCCGTCCGAATGGTGGTCAAAACTGCTAATTCCGATAAGTGCTTTCATCTATTGCTCCTTGATGAACATGACTTTGCTTTATTTTATATTGAAAGCTCCATATTGAACAGAAAATTATATTGACATGGGTGAACTATGCTTTTTTACTTGAGAATGGCAGTCCTTGGTGTTAACCTGTGTATAGTTCCTTGAAGATTCGTGGCAAATGCAATTTTGTCCAAAACCATACCCTATATTGTATATGCCATAGCGCTTTCATACAATACAGGGTATAGAATGGGAAAGCAACTAAGCTTCGAGGAACTATACTTTTTTAACGGAGGTGTTTTATGCTGCCCATCTTTGATTTACTGAAACAGGCCAACGCCATGCGCCCATGGCTTGTCGAAATAAGAAGAAGCATCCATAAAAACCCCGAACCCGGCCTGGAAGAATATAAAACCGCCGACCTTATAGAAAAACATCTTTCCGGGTTGGATATAGAATATGAGCGCAATGGTACTGCCATAGTCGGTGTTGTTAGGGGTACCGGCCACGGTAAAACCGTGGCACTGAGGGCGGATATGGACGCACTCCCCATACAGGAAGAAAACGAAGTTGAATACAAGTCTCAAAGACCGGGCTTTATGCATGCTTGCGGTCATGATGCCCACAGTGCCATCCTTTTAGGTGCGGCAAAGCTGTTTTCCGGAATGCGCAGCAGTTTTGCCGGAAACATAAAGCTGTTTTTTCAGCCTGCCGAGGAGAGCACTGGCGGTGCAGAAAACATGATAAAAGACGGCTGTTTGGAAAACCCCCGCGTGGATCATGTGCTGGGCCTGCATGTACAGCCATATTTGCCTGTCGGAAAAATAGAAATAAAAAAAGGCGCTGTAAACGGCTCTAGTACAAGTCTGCACATTTTTGTAAGGGGCAAATCCTGCCATGCTGCTTACCCGGAACAGGGGATAGACGCTATAATGATAGCCGGGCATTTGATAACTGCCCTTCATAGCCTGGTGTCCCACTATGTGTCTCCTCTGGAATCGGCTGTCTTGTCTATAGGCTGCATAAACGGAGGCAGCCGCTCCAACATACTGGCAGACGAAGTAAGCATGGTGGCCACCCTGCGGACAAGCTCCAACTCCATAAGGGATATGCTCGTAGAAAAGGTCAAAGCGCTTGCAGACGGCATTTCTGCCGGCTTTGGGGGCACAGCTCAGGTAAATGTTGAGTACGGCTATATAGCTCTGATAAATGATGACAGGGTGGTGGATATTGTGGTTGATTCGGCCCGGCAGCTCTTGGGGCTGGATTCCGTTGCATGGAAAGAAAAACCCAGCATGGGGGTAGAGGACTTTTCCTATTTTGCAAGGGAGAGGCCATCTGCTTTTTACAATCTTGGCTGCGGGAATTCTGCCAGGGGCATAGCAGCTGCACCGCACAGCCCGCGCTTTGACATAGACGAAGATTGCCTGCCGATAGGAGTGGCCATGCAGGCTGCTGCCGCATTAAGCTTGTTGCAACAGTGATGGAGCAGTCATTTCATTCTTGATTAAATATAACAGAGAAGGTGGAGGATTTTGATGGACAAACTTTTTATCAGCGCCGACATAGAAGGTGTTTGCGGCATCGTGGATTGGGTGGAAACAGAAATAGGAGAACAGCAGGGAGCATACTTCCGCTCCGAAATGACAAAGGAAGTGGGGGCGGCATGTGACGCGGCAGTAAAAAAAGGCGTAAAAGAAATTTTTATTAAGGATGCCCATGGCTCTGGCAGGTCCATAGATCCTTCCGCTTTGCCACAAGAAATACGCATAATGCGCGCATGGACAAGGGATCCCTTTTCCATGATGGCAGGCCTTGACAAAAGTTTTGGCGGAGTATTTTTTATAGGCTATCATTCCGCAGCCGGCACAGACGGAAGCCCCCTTGCCCACACCATGAACGGAAATAATGTGGCAGTCAAAATAAACGGTAATCTGGCTTCGGAGTTTCTTATCAACTCTTATACCGCAGGTTATGTAGGGGTGCCAGTTATGCTGCTTACCGGAGATGCGGCCCTTTGTTCCAGCGCGGGGCTTGTGAATCCCAACATAAAGACTGTAGCTGTTTCTGAAGGCATAGGAAACGCATCCGTCTCCATACACCCCGCTTTGGCCCATGCGCGCATAAAAGAAGCGGCAGAAAAAGCTTTGTCGGCAGACCCAAAATCCTTTGCTGTAAACATGCCCAGCATGTTCAAGCTGTCAATTCATTTCAAGCAGCATTATCTGGCAAAGCGCGGTTCATACTACCCGGGAGCAAAGCAGACCGGAGCCCATGAAGTTTCTTTCAAGTCCAAAAATTGGGATGAGGTGCTTGCCTTCCTTTTCTTTGTGCTATGACAAGAATTCTGCCCAAGGTGCTAAAAGCCGGAGACAAGCTTGGTATGATAGGCCCTTCCGGTTCCTTCAGGGATGACAGCCTTGTAGACAAAAGTGCAGCAGCACTTGAGGCGCTGGATTTTACCGTAGTGGTAGGCGACAGCTGCAGGCATAAGTACGGCTACCTGGCTTCTCCGGATGAACTGAGGGCCTCCGACATAAATGCCTTTTTTGCCGACTCTTCTATAGACGGAATAATATGCATGAAGGGCGGCTACGGGACACCCAGGATTCTGGACAAGCTGGATTATGGGCTTATAAGGGCCAATCCCAAGGTTTTTGCGGGTTATAGCGATATAACAGGCCTCCATCTTGCTTTTGCGCGCCATGCCCGCTTTCCGAGCTTTCATAGCCCCATGGGCATAAGCCTTGCGGACGAAGCCTTTGACAGCTTCTCCATGGCTGCTTTTAAGCGCTGCCTTATGAGCAGGGAGCCGCTTGGCAGACTTGAGCCTCCTACGAGGCCGGACAGAAAGCCCGGACAGGCACCCAAAACCCTGGTTCCTGGCAAAGCTAGTGGCCGGCTGACGGGCGGAAACCTTTCTCTTGTTGCCGCACTGGAGGGAACTGCATACAGCCTGGAGCCGGAAGGAGCAATAGTCTTTCTTGAGGACGTAAACGAAGAGCCTTACAGGATAGACCGAATGCTCACCCAGCTCAGGCTGGCCGGGGTATTTGAGCGCTGCAAAGGCATAATACTCGGAGACTTCAAGGATTGCCTGGCAGAAGACCCCGGGCGTTCCCTTACGCTTGAACAAATTTTTATGGATGTGATAGCTCCGGCCGGCAAGCCATGCTTATACGGCTTTGCTGCCGGGCATTCACTGCCTACGCACAGCCTGCCCTTTGGAGTTGAAGCCATGCTTGACTCGGAGCTTGGGTTGATAGAAATTACTGAACCAGCATTGAGCTGAACAGCTTTGAGCTGAACAGCTTTGAGCAGATGCATAGGCCATGGACTTGTATGGCCCCTGGAGAATAAAAATGAAGAATCTTCATGATAGTCTTATAGTAATTGACGGACATTGCGACACGGTTTTGCTGGCGGCAGGAATCGGCTACAAGTCGGAAACAACAGAGCCTTTGGATCTAAATATCAAAAATGACAGGGGCCATATGGATTTCCCCCGCCTTCTGGAAGGCGGGGTTACAGGCCAGTTCTTTGCCATGTTTTGTGACGATGCCTTTGTGGCAGATGCAGGGAAGCATACCCACCATCTGCTGGATGTGATGGATGCCAGCCTGGCCGGCTCGGAAAAGGCGTTTTTGGCTTACAAAGCTGAAGACGCTGTAAGGGCAAAACAGGAAGGTAAAGTCGCAGCCTTTCTGTCCATAGAAGGAGGAGAGGCCATAGGAGAAAGTCTTGACGAGCTAAGGGCTTTTTACAAGCGCGGAATTAGGCTTATGGGCCTTACATGGAACAGGATAAACGCCATTGCCAGGGGCGCTGACCATCCCGGCCCGGACGGCATAACGCCTTTTGGCCGCAAGGTGGTTGCAGAGATGGAAAAACTGGGCATGATAGTGGATGTATCCCACCTGTGCGACCAGGCCCTATCCGAATTGCTGGAAATTGCGGAACGGCCCGTAGTGGCATCTCACTCTAACTCCCGCAGAATAAGGGATCACAGACGCAACCTGACAGATGCCCAGGCAGAAGCCATAGCAGCCAAAGGCGGGCTTATAGGCGTTACTTTTGCAGGCCTATTTGTGGACGCAGACCCCTCCAAGGTGAATGTTGGAAGGGTGGCCGACCATATAGACCGGCTTGTAAAAGTGGCCGGCCCCGAGCATGTGGGCATGGGTTCTGACTTTGATGGCTTTACAGCCCCCTACGGGCTTGTTATGCCGGACTGCTCGCACATGGGCCTTGTTAGCGGCGAACTGGAAAAGAGGGGTTATAAAGCCGGGGATATATCCAAAATCATGGGAGGCAACTGGCTCAGGGTTATGGGCGAAGTTTTGT
>JAKPMS010000109.1 GCA_029548805.1 Spirochaetota bacterium
GGCGCTAGTATTGGGCTGCTGTAGCTTGATGCGGATGATTTTCCGAATCTCTTTCATACTTTTCCTCGGTCGTGACATGGTAGCCCTCCTACGGAGGGATGATACCAGTCAGATGGCAGGTTTGGACCGGAATCAGTGGCAGGTTTGGACCGGAATATCCAAATTACTAAATACTGGAACGCTGACAGAATATGTCAAGATAGTTTTGGACGATTTTTGGCGTAAACTATCTTGACTGTATTTGACCCTTTGGAATTGTCTCGCTTTCATCCAATGGCCAAATCAATCTGAGGGGAGAAAAGAAAAAGCAGGAAAACTTGTTTGGAATGGTTGCGGGAGCAATTAGCAAAGGTATAAACGACAAAACATTGAGCACAATGTTTTCCAATACAGACGCTTTGATTAACCAGGCAGAAAAAATTCTTCTTCAAACTTTAAGTTCCAATAGTGTTCAAGTAAAGGAACCAATCTCGATACTTTATTCGGAAGCTTATAAAACAGCGTCGGAAAGTTATTCTAAGGACAGCTTTAGTTTGGTTCAGGCAAGAGGATACAGACGGATTGACGCCAAAAAGAGAGCCAACGCTATAAATCTTTTTGAAGCCCTTGGAATTAGGGGCCAGCTTTATACAACTTTTACATTTGAAAAAGGCATAATTGGAGTGGGCAAGCTGAAAACAGGGCTGCTGAAAGCGTATACAAGTATGGATGTTTTAATTCTGGACGAAAACGGTAAAAAGGTGTTTCAAAAAAAATATAGCGCGCATAGTGACAAATCCGTTTATGTTGTTTCAGGTATATATGGCTCTAAGGATCTTATGGAGCTGTTCCCCGAAACAATGCAGGCCGTAAGCAAAGCCTTTGCCGAGTCGCTTAAAAAGAATTGAGCATAGCTGGGTTTTAAAAGGTTCAAGTCCCCACTAAAGCCGTAAACGCAAAAAGACCCATCCTTGCGGACGGGTCTTTTTAAAATGCCCAGAGGGGGACTTGAACCCCCATGCCTCTCGGCACTAGTACCTGAAACTAGCGTGTCTGCCAATTCCACCATCTGGGCTTTTGTTGATCCTAGTGTATACTCCAAAGCAGCCCTTATAGTCAAGCTGTCATACTTTGAAACGTTTGACTGTGGATACCAGTTTTTCTATATTGCTCTTGTTTTTAATGCCTATGTCCATGACTTCCTTTACGGAGCTGTTGATTTGTGCCGAGCCTTCGTTCATGTCTTCTACGGCGGCTCTTAGTATTTTGCTTTGTTCGTCCAGTTTGAATATTTCTTCAAACACGCTTTTTCCGCCGGTATCCATTTTGACTGAGCCTTCGGAAACCTTGTGGCTTATTGAGTTTATTTCTTTTATGGATTCCAGGACTTCAAAGCTGCCTTTTTCCTGCTCTACCATGGCTTCTGTTATTCTTGTGCTCATTTCTTTTACCTGGCTGGACAAGCCAAAAATCTGGTTGAATTTTTCTTCCACCAGCTTGGAAGAAGTAGAAAGCACTTCTATTTCGTTGTTGAACTGGTTAAGTATCTGCGTAATGCTTTTTCCCTGCTCGCTGGATTCTTCCGCCAGCTTTCTTATTTCGTCAGCCACTACGGCAAAGCCTTTTCCGGCTTCTCCCGCATGGGCTGCTTCTATGGCCGCATTCATGGCCAGCAGGTTTGTCTGACTGGCTATATTTTGTATTATATCGCTGGCCTCAAGCAGATTATGCGAGTTTGCCGCAATCTTGGTGGTAATTTCTGTGGAATTGAGTATTATTTCTTTTCCTTCTTCTGTAGCTTCTGAAAGGGTTTGTATCAATATGTCGCTTCTGCCCAGGTTCTGACTTACAGAGCTTATATTGGCCACCATTTCTTCTATAGATGCAGAAGAGCGGGCAACATTTTCTGCCTGGGTTTCTATGCTTGAGTTAAGCTCGGCTATACTCTGGATAATGGCCTCCGCATTTTTGGAAGTTTCAATTACACTGTTGGCCTGACGCTGCGATTGATCTTTTACTTCCGCAATATTGGCGTTGATCTGCTGGATAGCATTGTCAGTGTCGGCCATTCTGTCTATTAGGCTGTCTCCGGTAGAGTACATTTCGTTTGAAATAAGCATGATGGATTTAAATGAATAGCCGAGTTTTTCTATGGTTCCGTTTACATGCTCGGAAAGCCTTGTAAACTCGTCGTTTCCGCCAATTGGCAGCCTTACGCTAAAGTCGTCTTCGGAAACCTGCTTTAGTGCTTCCACAATGCGCTTGACCGGTTTCATCAAAAAGTATGCAAAAAATGACGAGACCAGAATAAACACCAGTATAAGCGGCAAGCCAAGAAGCATTACCGTTTGGAACATTCTTTTATAGTCTGCCAGTACTTCCTTTTCGTTCATAAAAGCCACAAACTTCCAGCCCGTTTCTTCCAGCTTGTAAGGCAGGCTTGTCCATGCTTCGCCGCCAATAATGAGTCTGGCTTTGTCATTCAGGAAATGGTCAAGCTTTGTTGAGCCTAGCAAGCCTGTGTTTTGTATGTTTTCAAAATTGTGGTCCCTGTGTATGGGGTCGGCCAGTATTGTTCCGTCGTTTTGTATCAGCATTATAAAGCCGCTTTTTCCGATTTTGGTCTTGGCGATCACTTCGCTAAGTGTATTGAGGGTCAGTTCTATGCCCAGGTTGCCCAAAAATTCGTCAGCCTTGTAAACGCTGCGGGCAAGGCATACCACGCTTTCTCCTATGGTGGACTGGTATGCGTCGGTAATGACCACTTTTCCTCCGGCTGCGGATGCTTTTTCATACCAGGCTCTTTTTCTGGGGTCGTAGCCGGCACTCATTTCTCCGTCAAAACTGCTGGCGTAGCCTCCCCATTTGCTGCCAAAAAATACTTCCACGTATTCCGGATGGCTGGAATATGCCAGTTTGAACAATTCTGAGATGGCTGTTTCCGTTGCGCTTTTCCGTACATCAGCAATGCGCGTGTCATGGCTGTCTATGGAATAATTGTGTATGCTAGAGTCTGCACCCAGTATGGCAGGATGAATGGAAAGCATTTCCAACATGTTGGCTGTATTGCTGAAGCTGTCTTTTATATTGCCTGCCATCTGTTCAAGTTTAAGCAGGGCTGTAGCTTCAAAATTGCTTTTGCCGTTTTGTCTTATCTGGTAGCCAATGCTTAAAGATATAAGCGAAATAAGGCTAATAATTACAACACCAAAAACGACAATAATCTTGCTTCTTATAGAAAACAGATGCTTTCTGCTGTTGTTTTTTTCTTTCATTTTTTATTCTCCCTGGATGCATAAAAATTATCATGAAGGGCGTAAAACTTCAACAGTTCTGAAATATCAAGGCTGATGCATCTTGTCTTGACATGGCTCTTTTCCAAATGCCATATTTAACAGCCCTTATATGAAGCAAAATTCTTACAAACTGGTTTTAAGCTCGCTTTTTGCCGCTCTTATAGCAGGGGGGGCCGTGTTTTCCATTCCTTTGCCGCCGCCGCTTTTGCCTGTAACCCTGGCAGTATTTTTTTGCCTTTTGGCAGGGCTCATTCTTGGGCCTTTTTACGGATTATTATCTGTGCTTGTATATCTGGCTATTGGTTCTGTCGGTCTGCCAGTGTTTGCCAATGGAGCGGGCGGCTTTGGCCAGTTTGCCGGCCCTTCCGGCGGGTTTTTGGCCGCTTATGCGCCGCTGGCTTTTGTAAGCGGGCTTTTGTCCGACAGAAAGGCATGGAGCTTTGTGCGCGGCATTGCAGCGGCCATGGCGGGGGTTGCCGTATTGTACATAATCGGACTTCCTGTTTTCAGGATGGTTCTGGATGGCAGCCCCGGCAAAGGCTTAAGCATGGCTGCGGCCTTTGCAATAATGGCTCCCTATCTGCTTGGAGACGTTTTAAAAGCCGTTGCTGCTGCTGCTTTGGTAAGTGCGCTAAGGCCGCTTTTGTCAAACTACCTGCCTTATGAAAAAGCAAAATGAAGCTGGAAATTAAAGATATTGTTAAGGTTTTTCCTGACGGGCAAAATGGGCTGGACCACGCCCGCCTTTGTATTGAGACTCCGTGTTTTATGCTGCTTTCTGGCAAAAACGGGTCCGGCAAGTCTCTTCTTGTAAGGCATATTCTTGGGCTGGAAACCCCCGACTCCGGAGAAGTTTTGCTTGACGGAAAGCCGTCAAACAGGCAGCTTGCGGAACTTAGGCGCCGAATAGCGCTGGTGTTTCAGGAGCCTGAGCACCAAATCCTCGGCCTAACTGTAATGGAAGATGCCGAGTTTGGCCCAAGAGCGGCAGGCGAAGCCAAAGCAAGCTATAAAGAAAAGGCAAGCAAAGCCCTTAAAGCTGTGGGCCTTTCCGGTTTAGAAAACAGGCTGTGTGCTAGCCTTTCGGGCGGAGAAAAGCGGCGGCTTGCAATAGCATCGGCTCTTGTATCCGAGCCCGAGCTTATAATACTGGATGAGCCGTTTAATGACCTGGACTGGGATGGAGCTTCTGAGCTGCTGGAGATACTACTAAAACTGCACAAGGGCGGACTGGGCATTGTTGTAATAAGCCACGACCTGGAAAAATGCCTGGCTCATGCGGACAGGCTTGTGCTAATGGATGCCGGCAAGATTATTGCCGATGCCGAGCCCAAAGCTTTGTGGGACAAATTGCCTGGCCTTGGCGTCAGGCGCCCTGATGGGGACATTTCGCAGTTAAAAAAAATGAGCTGGCTTAAAGCGGCCAAAAGCAGTTATGAGGGCTGAGCTGCCCAAAAAGGAAAGGCCAAAAAAGCCTCTTCTTGTAGCTGTGCCAAGGTTTTTACTTTATTTTTTGTTGCAAATATTATATTTGAAGCTGGCCTTTCCGTGGATTTTTACAGCATTTTTATTTCTTTTGGTTTTGGGCATGGCAGAAGGTTTTTCCTGGGCCAGCTTTGCAAGGCGCAATCCATGGCTTGTTCTAATGGCTGTAATGCCGGCTGTCTTGGGGTTTCCGCCGGGCTGGCTTGCCGGGTTTTTTGGCCGTGCCGGCGCCGGGCTGCCCGCTTTGCAGGAAGCATGGGCTCCGGCCCTGCTTAAATCACTCAGGTTGGTATGCATTTTTGCATCGGCCGGCTGGCTGTCCAGCCGAATGAGCCCCGTAGATTTAAGGGATGTTTTTGCAAGCTTGCTTAAGCCGCTTGGAAAAAAGCTGGCCATTAAAGCTTCCAGGCCCCTGTCTCTTACCATGGCTTTTATTCCGTGGATAAAAGAAGAAATAAAAAAAACGGATGAAGCGGCCAGGATAAGGGGCTCGTCAGCCAGGCGCAATGCGGCAAGGCATTTGTTTGTGCTGGGCTTGCCGCTTTTATCCAGGGTGCTGCAAAAGGCAAAGCTTAGTTCAGACGCTCTTGCCATCAGAGACAGGGCTTTTATGGAACAAGCTTCCGGCAAGCGTTAGTATTATTCCTACTATACAGCCAATAATGACGCAGGCCATGCGTAACAAGCCTGTCTTCCATGTTACCGCACCGGATACAGTGACTATTACCAGGGCTGCTAGTGCAGAGCGCGTTGCCTTGCCCAGCTTGATGGCTTCGCACAGTATTACGGTGGCCACGACAGCTGCAAGCAATGCGGCTATTCCAACCCTTGCACTTGCCAGTATTGTCAAAACCCCAACGCTTGCACCTGCTATATTGGCCTTCATTCTGTCCATTGCCAGCTTTATGGATTCCTTTTTGTCCATATCCAGTACAAGAAGTACAGAAATAATTGCCCAATACAGGGGATACTGGGGAAATGCCAGGTAAAGGCCGTAGCAAATGGCTGTGCCCGCAAGGCACTTTGCCAAGTACAGAATAAAAGCCCTGGATTTTAGTTTTTCCCAATCCAAAAAAACGCTTTTGCGGCTCATGATTTTTTTATTTTAGCACAATGGCTTTACAAGTTGCGAGTAAGGCTGTCCATTAGTTCATCTACTATGGCTTCGTCTCCGGCGCGTACCCTGTCTATAAGGCAATGCTTCATGTGATGCTCCAGAACGATTAGGGATGCCTTGGCAAGAGCTCCCCTGGCCGCGGCAATCTGGGCCATCACGTCGTCGCAATATGCGTCCTTTTCTATCATGCGGGCAATGCCGCGTACCTGGCCTTCTATTCTGGCCAGGCGGCCGGCCAGGCTGCGCTTAAGCTCGGCCGGCCTTTGTGTGCGTCTGCAGTCACAGTTGCCGCTTGCTTCTTCTTTACTATCCAATGGAGCCTCCCGGAATTGTAATCATATTTTGCCAAACAGCTGCCGGAGCGGGCTTTGCGTCGCATCCGGCGGCAGCTTCCGGCTTTTGCCTGTGTTTATGCTTTTGACAATTTTGGCTTCCATAGCCTTAACCTTAGGGCATTGCTTACCACAGACAGAGAAGACAAGGACATGGCTGCAGCTGCAATCATGGGGTTAAGAAGGGGGCCGCCAAAAATATAAAGCACTCCTGCCGCTACCGGTATCCCAAGCACATTGTAGCCAAAGGCCCAGAACAGGTTTTGCCTAATAATGAGCATGGTGCTTCTGGACAGCTCTATGGCTGCCGCTGCGTCCCTTAAATCTCCCCGTACCAGCACTATGCCGGCAGCTTCCGATGCCACATCTGCGCCGCTGCCTATGGCTATGCCTATGTCTGCTGCCGCCAGGGCTGGGGCGTCGTTTATGCCGTCTCCTATCATGGCTGTAGCTGTTCCGTGCTTTTTGCCAAGCTCCAGCACAATTCGGGCCTTGTCTTCTGGCAAAACTTCTGCAACTACTTCGCTCATGCCCACTTCCCTGGCTATGGCTTCTGCAACATTGCGGGAATCGCCGCTGACCATTACGGTATCTAGGCCAAGCTTTGCAAAGCCTTTTATGGCTTCTGCGCTAGTAGGCTTTACCGGGTCGGAAAGTCCCATAAGCCCTGCCAGTTTTCCGTCCAGCGCCACAAGCATCACTGTCTTGCCTTTACTGTTAATGTCTGCAAGGTCATCTGCGGCCAGCTCCGTATCTATGTCTTCTTCTTTGAGCAGCCTTGAATTGCCAACCACTATGGCCTTGCCTTCTACCCTGGCTTTTACGCCCTTGCCAGGGATGGCTTCCAGGCTTTCCGGATTGGCAAGGCTCAAGCCCCAGGCAGCAGCTTCTCTTACCACGGCAGCAGCTAGGGGATGCTCTGAGCCCTGTTCCGCAGATGCGGCAAGTCTTAAAAGCTGATCATCGGGCAGGGAATAACCCTTAAGGCTGGTTACAGCTGGCTTGCCCTGGGTGATGGTGCCGGTTTTGTCCAGTATGGCCACGCCGGCTTCTCCCGCCCTTTCCAGAACTTCTCCGCCTTTTATTAGTATGCCCATTTCTGCTCCCCGGCCCGTGCCTACCATTATGGCTATGGGAGTTGCAAGCCCAAGTGCGCAGGGGCAGGCTATGGTCAGTACGGCCACAAATATTCTTATGGCAAACTCTAGGCTCTGCCCGCTTAATAGCCAGGCTATGGCTGCCAAAAGGGCTATGCCGGATACTACAGGCACAAAAATGCCTGACACCCTGTCTGCCAGTGCGGCTATGGGCGCTTTGGAGCCCTGGGCTTCTTCCACAAGCTTTACTATGCGAGCAAGGGCTGTGTCCGAGCCAACAGCGCTGGCCCTGAAGGTAAACATGGAACCGCCGTTTACTGTGGCGCCGTATACCTTGTCCCCGGGCTTTTTGTCTACTGGGATGCTCTCTCCGGTAAGCATGGCTTCATCCAGGCTGGGCTGGCCTTCTTCCACTATGCCGTCTACAGGAACCCTTTCTCCGGGGCGCACCCTGACAAGGTCGCCTGTTGCCACTTCTTCTACAGCCAGTTCCATATCGCGCCCGTCAGATACAACAATGGCTGTTTTAGGCGCCAGGGATGCCAGCTTCTCTATGGCTCTGGATGCCTTGCCCTTGGAGCCGGCTTCCAGGTATTTGCCAAGCAGCACAAGTGCAATTATTACTGCGCCTGACTCATAATAAAGATGGCCGGCACCGGAATGGTCCCCAAGGGCTATTTGCATTGTGGATATAAGGCTGTATGCAATGGCAGAGCCGGTGCCAATCATTACAAGGCTGTCCATGTTAGGAGCTTTGTGCATCAATGCCTTAAAGCCGTTAAAATAAAAGCGCCTGCCGGCCCATAGTGCAGGCAATACAAAAAAGGCCTGGCTTAGCGCAAAGCCAAGGGCATTGTGATGCGGGTCCAGAAAAAGCGGCAGCGGAAGCCCCACCATGTGGCCCATGGATATATATAAAAGCGGAATGGATGCTGCAAGGGCAGTTACAAGATTGATGCGCTGCCGCTTTAAAAGTCTTGCCCTTTCCATATCCCTGCTTTGGCTGGCCAGCTCTGCGGAGGCAGGGCTTTCGGAAGCCAGGGCTTCATAGCCGGCATCGCTTACAGCTTTTCTTATTTCCGATATCCTGGTTTCTTCCGGGTTCCATACTACGCTTAGCTTTTCTGTAGCCAGGTTTACGCTGGCGTTTATTATGCCGGGTATGGCTTTTACGGAGCGCTCCACAGCAGCAGAACAGGCAGCGCAAGTCATGCCGCCTATGGGTATGCTGGCTTCTGCACTGGTTTTAGGCAATACAGCCTCATAACCGGCGTCGTTCACAGCCTTGGCTACTTCTTCCAGTTCAAACCCTTCGTCTTCCCAATTTATAGTAAGCATTTCTGTTGCAAAGTTTACGCTGGCGGATTTTACTCCTTTTACACTTGCAGCTGCATTTTCTGTGGCTCTGGCACAGGCGGCGCAGCTCATACCTTTTATGGCGATGGTCTTGGATTTCACAATGTATACCCCCTGGGGGTATAATACTGATATTGTACCCGGCTAGTCCATAGTTTATGCTATTAAATAGCGAGGTGATATTAAATGAAAAAGTCCGGTATCAGCTATTTGGTGCTTTTTTTGATTTTTTTATGGCTTCTTAATGCGAACATTGCAGTTTTTGCACAGGATAATGCCAATACTACTCCAGTATTTGGCGCTGATCCCATGAGCGTATGGGATTATGATTCCAACCCTGCCTTGTGGGGCTTTTTCCCGGATTTTTATTCCAGCGGAATAAGGATATCGGATAATTCATCGGCCTTTTTTTCTGAAGCTGGTTTTAGCGGGCAGGTAAACGCATTGATAAGCTTGGGCTCTTTTGCATATTCCTTGTCCAAAACCCCGTCCACCGGGGCTGCAAACCATTACCTGTCCTCAGCCGGCCTATTTGGGCCCCTTTCTTTGGGCTTCCGCTTCAGGTGGGATGAAGAGTCACGGGCCAGCGCCAACGGCTATGCGGCGGATATAGGCCTGGCAATGCGGCTGTGGAACTTTGCGTCGCTTTCAGCCCAGCTAAAGGATGTGCTGGCCTCTGAGCAAAACGCCCTTCAGGATTTAAGCATGGCCGCAGCCTTGCGCCCCTTGGCTTTTGACAAAAGGCTGGAATCCCTATTGACTTTAAGCGCAGATGCCTTGTTGTCCGAAAACAACTTTTCTTTGCAAAGCATTGGCGCCCGTATTGCGCTGGACCCCTGGCTTGGGCTTGGCGTTTTTTACAGGCCAAAGAATTCCGGTTTTGGCCTGAACCTTGTTGTTCAGCTGTCCGGCTTTGAATCCAGCGCTTCTCACACAGCCAAAGCTTCCGGCTTCTTAAAAGAGGGCCAAAGCAGCCTGGGTTTTGCTTACAGAATGGGCAGGCTTGCACAAAAAAGCAGTCCTCTTTTGCCCAAATCCATGCTTGTAATAGAAAACCCGGGCTTTTATGCAACACTGCCGCCCATGATGGATTATGAGCTTGGCGGACTGGACAAAGAAGCTGCTATATGGCTTGGCCAGGCGCTTGATTCCATAAACAGGGCTGCAAACGACAGCAATATCAAATGCCTTGTTCTGGTCAATCCGCCGCTATTTGACTCTGATGCCAGGGCCCAGGAGTTTGCCAGGGCCCTCTTGGGCTTTAAGGCTTCCGGCAAGCCGCTTTATGTTTATGCAGGAAGCATGGACAGGCTTAATTATGTGTATTCTGCATCTATTGCCGATTTTGCTGCCATAGAACCAAACAGCCCCCAGGCTATAATGGATGTGGCTTCCTTCTCGCTTTATTTTAAAGGGCTTTTTGAAAAGCTTGGCATCAAGGCTTACAATCTTCGTTCCCATGATACAAAAACCGCATACAACATTTTTACAGAAGAAGGCATGACAGAAGCGGAGCGTGCCATGCAAGAACGCTATGTTTTTGGACTTGCAGAGCAGGCATATTCAATGCTGGACAAAAACAGGGGAGACAGGCTTGCAAAGCCCGCCAAAGAAAGCATAGCCTCGGGGCCTTATCTGTCTCCGGACAAGGCTTTGACTGCAGGTCTTGTGGACGCTCTTCTTTACAAAGAGGACTTTTTTAAAGAGATCGAAGAAAAAGAAGGCAAGCTGGGCAGAAAGGACCTGCGCTCTTATGCAAGGAATGGCAGCTTGTCCTGGGGTGACTTCCCCGCAAAAAGCGTTGCTGTAGTGTATTTGAGTGGCAGCATTATAGACGGGCCAGGTGTAGCAGGCCAAAGCATAGGTTACAAAACTGCAGAACTCCTGGAAGAATTGCGCAATGACAAAAGCGTTGCGGGCGTAATTTTAAGGGTGGATTCCGGAGGCGGCTCAGCCATAATCAGCGACCAAATTGCAAGAGAAGTAAGGCTTTTAAAAGAAGCCGGTATACCGGTAATTGCTTCCATGGCAAGTTACGCAGCCAGCGGCGGCTATTATGTATCTGCCATGGCAGACAGGATATTTGCAGAAGAAGGCACTATAACTGGCTCCATAGGGGTTACCGGGCTTGGCCTGGACTTTAGCGGCCTATTGGAAAAGCTGGGCATAGGCACAGGTTCTGTAAGCGCCGGAGACTCGGGGGACTTTGGCAACCCGTTCCTGCCATTTGAGCAAGATGACGCCAAAAAACAGGAAGAAATGATACGCTATATTTACGAGCGTTTTGTAAACGTGGTTGCAGAAGGCAGAAAGCTGGACCCGGCCAGGGTGGACGAGCTTGGCAAAGGGCAAGTATGGCTTGGCAGCGAGGCGCTAAACAACGGTCTCATTGACGAAACAGGCGGACTAGAAGCAGCCAAAGCCGCCATGGAAAAGCTGTTGGGCAGCAAGGCAAACTATAAAAACTATATACCCGGAGATTTGCAGCCCAATCTTCTGTCTCTTTTGCTTAATATAACAGCAGGCAGCAAAGTCAAAACGGAACAAGCTGTATTGTTCCCGGGAGCTTTGGAAGCAAAAAAAATACTGGAAAACCTTAACAGCTTTGGCCCGGGGCCATTATATCTGGAGCCTTCCTGGCTTTTTAGAAAGCAGTATTCCAATTAAATGCGTTTAGCCTTTTAAAAGCG
Source organism: Spirochaetota bacterium (assembly GCA_029548805.1). Taxonomy (GTDB): domain Bacteria; phylum Spirochaetota; class Spirochaetia; order Treponematales; family UBA12059; genus SZUA-370. The sequence continues at coordinate 11,353 of JAKPMS010000109.1, forward strand.
TATTGGAACCATTATGGTTTTAGTACGCTTATAAAAAAAGGAGACAAAGATGAATAAAAGTTGGCTGTTTTTTCTTTTTTTGCTTGTTGCATTGCACTTGCATGCGCAAAGCGTTCATGAGCTGCAGCTTGTAGAAGAAGAAGTGACTTATACCAAAGTGCTCAAAAAAAATGACATTTCTGTTTATTTTAAAAAGGAAACTGGAAGCATAGAGATAAAGAAGAGCGATACCCTCATCCAGGAAATGACAAGTGTCAACGCTGCGGAATTTTTGGATGACAACTTCCTCATCATTACCAAAATGGGCAATAAGGATAATGTTATAGTCTATGACATAGCAAAAAACCAGTTTTTTCAGACAGCAATAAAAATGCCGCTGCTTATGAGCCTGGCATGCAACAAGGCCAACTCTTATGTGCTGGCTTCTGACAGGCAATTTGGCCAAGTTCTTGTACTGGACTTTTACAAAAACTCTGTTGTGCTTTTGGACCGGTACCCGCGCTTCTGCTATTTTGTAGGAGCCTTTCCTGATGGCCGCATGGCAAGTGTAGGAACCAGCGATGCAAACAACCCAGCTGCGCACGAAATAAGGTTTTATTCCCGCGACGGCAAAGTTGCTGCAAAATCGGGCGTAGCCCTGGAAGAAATGAACCCTGATTTGAACCTATTTTACACAAGCGCAGTAGGCAATGAAGTTCTTGTAGCCAGCCCGTTCAAAAAGGAGTTTATTTCATACCGCCTGGATGGCAACAAGGTAGCAAGCACAAAGCTTAACGGAATTAGCCGTCTTTTTGGAAGCTTTAGCATGGATGGGGGCTTGGTTTATGTGGGCAGCCACGAAAAGGCTATTGTAATTTATGATACTTCCTTTGCTCCGCTAAAAAGCTTGGCTTGTAAAGCCATGGAACAAGGCTATCAAGTAGCCAATGTGGAAACTAAAGGCAACGAATTGCTTGTTTTCTATTATGAAGCGCCCAGGTAAGACGGCTTAGCTACTCGTACACTATTCTGGGAGCCCGCCTAAGGCTGAGCTTCCATGATATGCCGGTGCCTATGTCGTATGCTCTTGCAAAAGAGCCCTGGTTAATGGCCACCGCCATGTTAAGTATGGAGTTTACATAAACAAGCGGCTCACCCAAAGACACATCCGCAAAGGAGCGGGCATATACCATGGTGTTCCGGTATACTTCCCTGGTTTCGTTGCGTATGGAAAGCTCCACCCTTTTGCCGTAGTCTACGCCAAGCCCAGAAAAAAGGCTGTAGGGTATATTGGTCCACAGGCTGCCAAAGCGCACATCAAGGGCATCTATATTTCCTAAAACTATGTCTCCTTCCCTTATGGCGTTCAAATGAGGGAGGCATACCAAAGATTCCGGCGGAACAATTTCTCCGACCTCCCGGAAGCTTAGCTGGCCGGATGCCAGGCGGGCTCCGGTATATGCGTATACGTCCCGCCCATGAAAAGTGTAAGACAGCTCCGAACCGGACAGCCTGTTTCTGGATTCATCCAAAAGCCTTAGCTCTTTTATGCCAAAGAGCAGCTTTATATGAGTCAGGGTTCCGTTATCCGGTGTAACAATAATCTGCTCGCCTTCTGTCAGGGCGGCAATGCTTCGCCTGGAGGAGCCCACCCCGGGGTCCACCACAGACACAAATACTGTGCCTTCCGGCCAGTAACGCACAGTCTGGACCAGGCGGTATGAGGCTTCCCATATATTGTATTGAGGAATGTCGTGGGTAAGGTCGTATATTTTAAGCTCCGGGTCCACTTTTAAGGCTACGCCGTACATTGCAGAAACTGCTCCGTCGGAGCTGCCAAAATCTGTTTGATATACCAGTGCTTTTTTCATGTTTTTGTCTCCGGCTGTAAATAACTAAAGGATGTGACGCATAAAGTCTTTGGTTCTGGGCTCTTTGGGCTGGCTGAACAGTTCTGAGGGAGCTCCCTGCTCTACAATTTTTCCCTGGTCCATAAATACCACCCTGTCTGCCGCTGCCCTGGCAAAGCCCATTTCATGGGACACTACCAGCATGGTCATGCCTTCTTTTGCAAGCGCCGTCATTACATCCAGCACTTCTTTTATCATTTCCGGGTCCAGTGCGGAGGTGGGTTCGTCAAACAACAAAATTTGCGGGCTCATGGCAAGGGCTCTTGCTATGGCCGCCCTTTGCTGCTGACCGCCAGACAGCTGCCTTGGATATGCATATAATTTGTCTGCAAGGCCAACCCTGGATAGCAACTTTTCCGCAATGTCCCTGGCTTCTTCTTTTGTCTTTTTTCTTACCAAGCGCGGAGCAAGAGCTATGTTTTCCATAATGGACAGATGGGAAAAAAGGTTAAAGCTCTGAAAAACCATGCCGGCATCTTCTCTTATTCGCCTTAAATCCGCTTTTTTGGCGGACACCCTGTCTTCTCCTATCCATATTTCGCCTTCATCCAGGCGTTCAAGGGCATTTACCACTCTTAAAAGCGTGCTTTTTCCGGAGCCGGAAGGGCCGATTATGACCACAACCTCGCCCTTGTTTATTGTCAGGTCTATGCCGTCCAAGGCCCTTATGCTGCCGCGCCCAGGCACATGAAACTCTTTTACAACTCCCTCAAAACGGATAAACGGGCTCATTTTCTGCCATCCTTCAGCCTCTGTTCCAGAACACGAACAAGCATGGAAAGGCTTATGGTAAGGCAAAGGTAGAAAAAAGCCACAACATTGTAGGTTTCAAAAAACTTGAAGGTGCTTGCGGCATATACTTTGCCTAACTGGGTAAGATCCTGTACACCCAGTACGGAGACAAGGGCGGAATCCTTTATGATGGCAACAAACTCGTTGGCCAGGGCAGGCAGCACATTTTTTATAGCCTGGGGCAGTACAATGCGCGTGGTTATCTGGCTCTGGCTAAGGCCAAGAGCCTCTGCCGCTTCTATCTGCCCCTTGTCCACGCTGTCTATGCCTGCTCTGAATATTTCAGCAATAAAGGCTGCATAGCCCAGGGTAAGGGCTAAAACAGCCCTGGTAACAAAGCTGAAGTTTCTTGACTGAAAAGCCGGAATAAAGCCTGTTTTGATAAGCGGGCTCAATAAAGCATTTAGAACCCCTGCCAGGGCAGGGGCTCCTACAAAAGCTATGTAATACAAAATGACAAGCATGGGAAGACCGCGCACCAGCTCTATATAAAAAGTGGACGCTTCGCGCAGCAGTCTATGTCTGGAGCTTCTGGCAATGCCAAGGCCAAGGCCCAGGCTTATGGAAAAGGCATAAGAAATTATTGCTACGCTTAGCGTAACCCCCATGCCTTTGCCTATTGCAGCAAAAATCACCCTGTAAGAAGCATCTGCAAAAACGCTTCCTACAGAAATAATGCCCAGCCCCGCAAGAATTACCAGCCACCATGGTATTTGCCTGCGCGCAGGCCTCCCTTTAGCTTTGTCTATCATAAATTTTATTAGGGCTGATAATCAAAAAACCACTTGGTATTGAGCTTTTCCAGTGTGCCGTCTTCCTTCATGGCTTTGATGGCCATGTTAAAGGGGCCCACAAGTCTGGAGCCTTTTTGGAATATAAAGCCGAATTCTTCTGTGCCAAGCGGGCCGCCAACAGACTTGAGCTTGCCTGGGTTGGCGCCAATATAGCCTTTGGAAGACGCTGCATCCATCAGTACCATGTCTATGTCTCCGGATATAAGGGCCTGCACAGAAGCGCCAAAGGTTTCAAACAGTTTTATCCTTGGGTTGGCTTCATCGCCGTCCAGAACATCATATACAGCTACATAGAAGTTGGTGGTGCCGGCCTGTGCTCCAACCAGCAGTTTTGGATTGGCGGCAAAGCTGTTTCCGTCGGAAAAGCGGGTTTCTCCAGCACGTACCAGCATGAATTGCTGAGAAACCATGTAAGGGTCTGAAAAATCCACCTGCCCGGCTCTTTCTTCTGTTATGGTTATGCCGTCCATGCCTACATCAAACTGTCCGTCCCTTACAGCCTGTATCATAAGGTCCCAGCTGGTAAGGCGCCAATCTACTTTTGCATTAAGGCGTTTTGCAATTTCATTTACCGCGTCGTATTCCCAGCCCATGGCCTTGCCTGTTTTGGGATCCACAAAGTTGAGAGGGGTATATGCATTTTCTGTAACAGCAACAATGGTCATGCCGTTAAGGTCGGGCAAGCCGGATGCGCTAATTACTATTTCGGCAGAAGCGCCGGCTTTTTGTCCGGCAGCTTCTTTGGAGCCCATTGCCATAGCCGGTATTGCAATACAGGCTAGCAGGGCAGCAATAACAAAAAACTTTTTCATGAATTCTTCCTCCTGCAAACTGAAATATTGGTTGGCCCAATGTATTTCTACACTTTAAAATGCTTTAAATCAAGTTTTGGGGTTTTTCATCCTTAAAAAAAATTTAGCTCTGCAGAACCCAAAGCCAGCCCGTCCAGCGGCAAATCCCTTTCATCCACTGGTATTTGCTCCCTTAGCTGTTCGGAATAGCCAATTCCAAGTTTAAAAAAAGTATTGCCAGTAAGGCCTTTATCCCGCCTGGTTTTTTCCATTCCGGCCAAAAAGCGGTCATAATAGCCCTTGCCCCAGCCTATTCTGCTTCCCTTTAGGTCAAAGCCGAGCCCCGGTATCAAAGCCAGGCATGGCAGGGCCGCTATTTCCGCAAAACCCAATGCGGGATCTTCTGCGGGCGGTTCGGGTATATCCCAGGCATCCCTTGTCCAGTTTTTCCAGTTCTGGTCCAGCTCCACAAACTCTATTTCATCAGCCCTGATCCGCGGGCAGGCAATTCTTTTGCCTGCAGAAAGGGCTGCTTCTATTATATAAAGGGTTTCTATTTCCATTGGCATGGACAAAAATGCCAATACAAGCTTTGCTTCTTTCCATATAGCATGGGCAGAAATTGCTGCAGCTAAAGCCAACCCGGATTCAGTGCGTTTATTGGAAGGTATTGCTTTTAATTCCGATTTCAGCTTTTTTCTTAGCTGTTTTTTCTGTTCTTTAGTGGACAATTGCGAATAAAGATCCTGGGTTTCAGCTTTTTGCTCTAATGAATTTGCAAGCGCGCAGTGCTCATCAATATCTTGTGCATCCCATGGATAGCATACCCATTTGTCTTCTATGGTCTTGCCGGCAAAATAATGGCTAAGTTCTTTTGGCAGGCTGCCTTTTTTTTTCTTGATTTTGTTGTGAAGCACTGCAACAGAAATTGCAGCCGGCTCATGCTTGAGCAGCTCTTTTATACAATATTCCAGGGTGGCCCTGGAATCGTCCACCTCGTCCACAAGAAGGATGTTTTTTCCTTTAAGATGTTTTTCGGCTTCTTCTATCCATTGGACTTTGCTGGGATTATCTGCTGTTTTGTTTTCATGATTGTAGTATGAAATGCCCACAGCCAAAATGGGTTTGTCCAGAAAAGTTTTAAGCATTCTGGCAGGTATAAAGCCTCCAGACCCAATTGCTACAATTATATCCGTCTTGTATCCGGAAGAAATTATCTGTTTTGACAAAAGCTTGATGGTTTTATGAATGTCTTCATAGCTGAAATAGTACTTATCCATGATCAATAATACGTGAGTCAGCTGGGAAGTGCAAGAAGGACAAGGCCGGCAATTCCGGGATATGTATAATGAAGCTGCATAATATACATTATTAAAGTAAAAATAACGGTAAATCAGAAAAAAATACAGGAATACCGGCACATGCCATATTAAATTTGAGCCAAATTGGTGTTAGATAAATAATTTTATGAATTTTTACCGTATAAATATACATGCTTGACGAATGTGCAAGTTTAACAGCAGAATAATGTACCACGAAAATAGGAGGCACTATGCGTGTAAGAAAAATGTTGTTTGTCATGCTCGCCGCGCTTGTACTAATTTCTTGCGGTGGAACCAAACAGGCTGATGTAATCAAGGTTGGCTGGTTTGGCGCACTTACCGGAGATCAGGCAGTGTGGGGAAACAACGAGTACAAAACGGTCCAGATGCTGTTCGAAGAAATGAATGCGGCTGGCGGGATCAAGGTAGGCGACAAAACCTACAAGCTTGAAGTTATTGGTTACGACAACAAGGGTGATGCCCAGGAAGCTGTCAACGTTGTAAGGCGCCTTACCAGCCAGGACAAGGTTGTTGCCATACTGGGGCCAAATGCTTCCGGAAATGCAATTCCGATAGCACCCATCTTGGAAGCCGCAAAGGTTCCGGATATTGCCACTGTTGCCACCAATCCCAAAGTAACAGTTCTTGACGGCAAGGTAAAACCCTATAACTTCAGGGTTTGCTTCATAGACCCGTATCAGGGTGCAGTAGCTGCCGGCTATGCATACGATGTGCTTGGAGCAAGAAAAGCTGCAGTACTTTATGATGTGGCCGATGATTACTCCCAGGGCCTCAGGGAATTCTTCAATCAAAACTTCAAGGCCAAGGGCGGACAGATTGTTGCCGACGAATCCTTCAAGTTTGGCGATGTGGATTTTAGGCCGCAATTGTCCAAAATAAAGGCTTCCAACACCGACATAATTTTTATGCCATACTTCTTCAAGGAAGTAGCTCTTTCTGCCAACCAGGCAAGAGAACTTGGCATAACCCAGCCCATGATGGGCGGAGACGGCTGGCCAAGCGAACAGCTTATAAGCATGGGCGGAGCTGCTGTTGAAGGCTGCTACTTTGTAAACCACCTGGATTACGAAGACCCCGATGTAGCTGATTACAAAGCCAGATACAAGAAAAAGTACGGAGTTGATACAGAGCTGAACGGCTACCTGGTGCATGATGCGGTGTTGATGCTGGTAGAAGGCCTCAAAATTGCAGGCAAGGTGGACGGAGAAGCGCTTGCCAAGGCACTAGAAAAAGTGGATTTCCAGGGTATAACCGGGCATGTCAGAATTGACCCGGCAACCCATAATCCTACGGGTAAAGATGCCGCCATTCTCAAAATCATAAACGGGCAATACGTATTCCAGCAGAAATACGCTGCCAAGTAAAGTTTAAATAAAAAAGGGCGTTCTTTTGTTGCTGCTTTACACGCTGTTCGCGGAACGCCCTTTTATCAAATGGATCAAGCAGTCATAGACTGAGCAGTCAAAGCGCTTTGGTTTTGTGCTTGATCCTTTGCGCGGCCTGGCCGCGTTATCCCGAGGCGGTTTTTTTACTGCCTGGCGGCGGAGCGCTTATGGCACAATTTTTACAGCAAATAGTTAATGGTCTATCTATAGGCAGCGTATATGCGCTTATGGCTGTTGGCTATTCACTTGTTTATTCCATAATGAATTTTTCCAACTTTGCCCATGGCGGAGTTATCATGTTTGGAGCCTATTTTGGCTTTTTTGCCATGACCCTTTTAAAGCTGCCGTTTTTGGCCGCTTTTGCCCTTTCTTTTACCGGAACAGCCTTGTTGGCTTTGCTCATAGAACGTATTGCCTACAAGCCCCTAAGGGAGCGCAGGGCTCCATTTTTGTATTTTATTATATCTGCCATGGGAGCTTCCATATTTTTGGAAAACATAGTTATTGCAACTATTGGCCCTACCTTCAGGACCTATCCAAAGGTATTCAGCAGAACTGCAATAGCCCTGGGCTCCATAGCCGTTGGCAGGCTGGATCTTATAATGTTTTTTGTTTCTGCCATATCTTTGGCCTTACTGGTCTTGTTCATAGAGAAAACCAAAATGGGCAAAGCTATCCAGGCGTCTGCTTACAACATGAAAGCGGCTGCCCTAATGGGGGTCAATACAGACCAGATTGTCATGATAGTGTTCATCCTGGGCGGTATTCTTGCCGGAATTGCCGGGGTGTTTTTTGGAATGAAATACACGGTATATCCGCAGATAGGAAATATTACTACAAAATCCTTTGTAGCCGCAGTGTTTGGCGGACTTGGCTCCTTGCCTGGCGCTGTGCTTGGTTCAGTATTGCTTGGAATAATAGAAACCATGGTGGCTGGCTATTTGTCCAGCCAGTTCAGGGATCTGATAGCTTTTGTAATTTTGATAGCAGTTCTTGTGTTCAGGCCATCGGGCATTATGGGCAAGATCAGCGAAGAAAAGGCATAAGGAGGACCCATAATGGATGCATATCTTGAGGGTATCCTCATACTATCCGGAATAAATCTTATTGCAGTTATGGGGTTGTGCCTGCTTACCGGCTTTGCGGGCCTGTTTTCTTTCGGGCATGCGGGCTTTATGGCAATAGGGGCATATACCGCCGCAATTTTTACAAAAATGCTGGGCTTGCCTTTTGTGTTCGGCATTGCGGCATCAGCTGTATCCGCCGCCATAGTCAGCTGGCTTATTGGCATGGCCACCCTGAAACTCAAAGGCGACTATTTTTGTATTGCCACCCTTGGTTTTGGAGAAGCCATCAGGCTTATCCTGGACAACTTTCAGGGTCTTGGAGGCTCCAGGGGCTGGCCGGGCATTCCGGCTTCTTCTACCCTTTTAAACATTGTAATTCTGGACATTATCGGAGTTGTGCTTATAGCCAACCTTGTCAGGTCCCGCCATGGCCGCAACATGATTGCCGTGCGGGAAGAAGAGCTGGCAGCCCAGGTGGCCGGCATAAACACCTACAAGTACAAAATGCTGGCCCTGGTTATTAGCGCTGCTTATGCGGGCGTGGCAGGAGCGCTGCTTGGCCATTACATGACCTTTATTCAGCCCAAAATGTTCAGTATGGTAAAATCCACAGAACTTACAATAATTGTTATTTTTGGCGGCCTTGGCAGCATATCCGGTTCTGTTATCGGGGCCGTTGTTCTTACCTTCCTGCCAGAACTGTTAAGGGTGGTGGACAAATGGCGACTTGTGGCATACGGAATGGCAGTCATAGCCATCATGATAGGCCGGCCCCGCGGCCTTATGGGCGGCTTTGAACTTACGCCGGCTTCTTTCCGGAAGCTTTTTGCCGAGCGCAAGGCTGCCAGAGAAATAAAGGCTGCCAGCAGGCTTTATTCTGACGATGATTCAGCGCAGGGGGCAGGCCGATGAGCAATATTCTGGAAATAAAAGGCCTTACCAAGCGTTTTGGAGGTCTGGCAGCTGTAGATAATGTGGACTTTGATGTGAGGGAGGGCGGGATTACCGGTCTTATCGGCCCGAACGGCGCAGGAAAAACCACCATTTTCAACCTGATAACAGGTGTATATAAGGTCAGCTCCGGAAACGTGTTTTTCAGGCAAAAAGACATTACAAACACCGAGCCGTATCTTGTGGCCGATTATGGAATCACAAGAACCTTCCAGAATATAAGGCTTTTTAAAAACCTTAACGTTTTTGAAAATGTGCTTACTGCCTGCCATGCCAGCGCAAAATACGGGCTTGCGGAATCTTTTTTAAGGCTGCCCCGTTTCAGAAAAGAAGAGCTTGCATTAAAGAAAAAGGCCATGGATCTTCTGGACTATATGGGGCTGGCGGACAGAAAGGACGCCATTGCCAATGGCCTGCCCTATGGTTTGCAGAGGCGGCTTGAAATAACCAGGGCCCTTGCCCTCGATCCCAAACTTCTGTTGCTGGATGAGCCGGCTGCCGGCATGAACCCCGACGAGACAGAACAGCTGATGAAGCTTATTGCCAATATTCGTGACCGGTTCAATTTGACCGTACTGGTTATTGAGCATCACATGGACCTGGTAATGGGAGTATGCGAGCATATTGTTGTGCTCAATTTTGGTAAAAAACTGTCAGAAGGCAGGGCGGAAGAAATACGCGGCAACAAACAGGTTATAGAAGCCTATCTTGGCGGGGAGCACGCAGAATGCTGAAAGTTGATAACATACATATAGCTTATGGCGGGATAAAGGCTTTACGGGGAGTATCCCTCAATGTTCAACAAGGCGAAATAGTAACAATAATTGGTGCCAATGGAGCCGGGAAATCCACTTTGCTAAACACCATTTCCGGCTTTTTGAAACCTTCCAGGGGTACGGTCAGCTTCAGGGGCAAGGCTTTACCCAAAAGGCCGGACCTGATAGTGCGTGACGGTATATGCCATGTGCCGGAGGGGCGCATGGTATTTGCAAACCTGTCCGTAGAAGACAATCTGCTTATGGGCGCTTTTTTAAGAAAGAACAGAAAAGCCGTAGCAGAAGAACTGGAACAGGTTTATCAAATTTTTCCGCGCCTGGCCGAGAGGGCCCAGCAAAGCGCCGGTACCCTTTCCGGGGGCGAGCAGCAGATGCTGGCTATGGGCAGAGCGCTTATGACTGACGGAGACCTGGTTTTAATGGACGAGCCATCTCTTGGCTTGGCGCCGCTTTTGGTCAACACGGTGTTTGAAATAATAGGAAAGATACACGATCTGGGCAAAACCATACTGCTTGTGGAACAGAATGCGTTTAAAGCCCTGGCTGTGGCTGACAGGGCCTATGTTCTGGAACAGGGCAAAATTGTAAAAGAAGGCCCGGCCTGTGATATTGCTGCAGACCCTGCAGTCAAGGCGGCATATCTGGGAGCGGAAAGCAGGGCGGGGGGCTGACAATAAAGCCGTGACTAAAACTTGTGTTTAATCACGGCTTGCGCTGCCTTAATACCTGTAGCGGAGGGATGTACCAAAAGCAAAACCCAAAGTGAGGGGGTTGATAACGCTAGGGGACAAATTGTAGGTGGCTATATACATAAATTCCAGGTTATACGACAGATGTCCCAAAAAAACGTTTTCTATGCCCACCCCAAAACCCGCATGAATTTTGGGCTTTAATGTTAATATATCAGTAGAAAGGCCGTCTCCCTGGTCTGTATTATAACCTGCGGAATGTCCCAGGGCTCCGTTAAGGTAAAGGCTGCCGGAATACCAGTCAGCAAAGTCGGAGCTAAAAAGCCGGTACTGCAAGGAAGCCAGTACCGTGTACCAAAAAGAGCCATCGTTATTTATCAAGGCCCCACCAAGAATTTGGGTGCCGATTTTTCCCATCCATCGCTGATAGGACAGGCCTCCCAAAATTATATCACCATAATCCGTAACAAGCTGCACGCCCAAAGCATTGGGATACTTGTCCACAACAAGCTCTTTTTCCTGTGCTGTTATTCCAAACAGCAATATAGTCAATAATAAAAATACAATTAAAGTTCTGTGCCGCATTTTTGCCTCCTGGCTTTTGGTAAAACCTGTAATATGCAACGTTCAGGTTCAGTGCTATTTAATATATCCAAATTTGATGTAAAATCAATTATGGAACAGCCGATTTTGAGGAGCTTTTAATGATACTGATAAGCGCCTGCCTTGCGGGAATGAAGTGCAAATGGAATATGGAAAGCGCGGAAGACGAGTTTTGCTCAAAGCTTTTTAAAGCAGGCAAGGCCATCCCCGTATGCCCCGAGCAGCTTGGAGGCCTTCCCACACCAAGGGAGCCGTCAGAAAGGCTGGCTAATAAAGTATTTGCAAAAAGCGGCAAGGAGCTTACAGCAGAATATGTCCGCGGAGCAGAGGAAAGCCTTAAAATTGCAGAAGCATTTTGCTGCAAGGCGGCAATTTTTAAAAGCCGCTCGCCTTCCTGCGGCGTAGGAAGGATTTATGACGGCAGTTTTACCGGAAAGCTAGTAGCCGGAGACGGAGTAACAACAGCCCTTTTAAAAAGCAAAGGCATAGTAGTTGTGGATGAAAGTATGGCCAAGGAGTTTTTGGAAACGGAAGAGGCAGTTCTGGATTTGACCCATACTATAGAGGCAGGCATGCCTGTATACCCGGGAACAGAAGCGCCCAACATAAAGCAGGCCGCTACCATAGAAAAAGACGGCTTTGCAGAAAAGCTTGTAAGCATGTTTAGTCATACGGGTACCCATATGGATGCCCCGGCCCACATAATTAGTGGCGCCAAAACACTGGATGCCATGCATGCAGGGCAGTTTTGCGGCCGGGGCATCATGCTGCCGGTAGCAGGGCCATTTATCACTATGACAGATGCAGTAGCTGCGGAAGGCGCTGCCAAAAAGGGTGCCGAATTTGTGCTGTTTTGCAGCGGCTGGGACAAGTTCTGGGGCAAGGAAGAATACTACAAAGGCTTTCCGGTATTGACCAAAGAGGCGGCGGAGTTTATAGCAGGCCTTGGCCTTAAAGGCATAGGATTTGACTGTATTTCTGCAGACCCGGTGGAAGCAGATCTTAAAAACCACCAAATACTGTTGGGCGCTGGTATGGTAATAATAGAAAACCTGTGCGGGCTGGACAGGCTTGAAGGCAAAAGCTTTAACTTTTTTGCTTTCCCGCTAAAATTGTCCGATGCGGACGGTTCTCCGGTCAGGGCTGCAGCAGTTTTGCGCTAAACAAAGGGCCGGTTAAACCGGCCTTTTGTAAGGGCTTATTCGTCGTCCTTGCTTATGTCCACTTTTATGGTGTAAGTGTCATCCTCTTCTTTGGGCGGAATGGTAACGGTAAGTATCCCGTTTCTGTAAACGGCCTTGCTGGCTCCCTGGTTGTATTGTTCAGCTGGCACCTTGTACTCTTTTCTGTCTATGTCTTTGGCAAAGAAGCGTCTTGGGCCGTTGGGTATGCCTTCTTTAAGCTCCGGAGCAAGCCTTGCCTTTAGTATCATCATGTCGCCTTTAAAAGAAAGGTCTATTCCGTTTTCGTCAAAACCCGGCAGCATAAAGCGGTAAACAAGGGAGCCGTCTTCAAGCTTGTAGCTCTGGTGCCTTGGTAAACCAAAATCGTTTATGTCCAGGTTAAAGTCAAAGTTGCCAAAGCCGTCCGCAAAACCCCTGCCTTTTTCGCCATAAGTTCTGGCTTCGCCCTCTTCCGAAAATGCCTTGGAAATTTCTTTTAGGCCCTTTTTAAGTTCCCTTGCCAAATTATTAAATGCGGAACCAAAATCGAAATCAAAATCGTCATTCATACTTAACTCCTAGCAGCCATATGCTTTTTGCCAAGGCTTGCTTAAGTTTGGTCCCCCGTACGGGGCGGCCAGCCTGAAATGTCCGTAATCCGCAACATTCATTATAAATAAAATAATACCGGCCGGAACAGGAGACAAGGGCAAATGCAAAGTATTTTGGCTTTTAAAGCAATGGAACTTTTACGTCATAAACCAGCACATAATAATTGTTGTTGTTGAAGTTAAAAGCTCTTGCAATTTTAAGGCCGAGTTTGCGCACATGGGCCTCTATGGACCTTTTGTTTATCTGGTTTATAAATGTTACCAAAACTGTATAGCGTTCTGCCATGGCTGCCCTGGCAAAGTCAAAAAGGCCCTTTAGGACCTCGCTGCCCCTGTATGCCCCGTCTATGCAGATCGGCCCGTACTGGTAGGAATTCTTGGTTGTAACTTCATGTCCATTGAACTGCAACAGGGGCAGCTCTTCTATCATGAGCCGGAAAAATGGCCAGGCTGACCAGTAATCCCAGGATGCTGCCATGGCATAGCCGGCAATTTTGTCCTTGTCGCAGGCAATAAAAAGGCCGTTCTCGTCCAGGATAAGGCTGGAAAGCTGTTCCTTGCTAAAAAGGGTTGTTACAAAGCCGTCTTTTTTGTCTTCTTCTTTTATAAAATTGATGTGATACTTTTGCTGAAGCTCCATTACGCCGGGTATGTCCTCAATTTGCGCATTTCTGTATCTCATTTTATTGCTCCTTTGTGCAGTCGGACTTTTTTTGCTAATGTGCGAGCAGTGCAATCATAATGATGCTATATGGCCGTCGCAACGGGATTCTGTTCCGCCGCAATATGTTCCTTCCGGGGTTTTCCAAATAATCTGGCCTCTGCCAAAATCATCGGTATCTATGGAAACGCTTATGTCATGGCCCAGCTCTCTAAGTTCATATACTGATTTACGCGGAAAAGAAGCTTCAACAGAAACTGCCTTGCCCCTGATCCATTGCCAGCGCGGCGCATCAAGGCATTCTTGCGGAGACAAGCCGGAATCAATTGCGGCACTTAAAATCTGCAAATGCCCTTGAGGCTGCATAAAGGCTCCCATCACGCCAAAAGGTCCTTGCGGCTGCCCGTTCTTCATCAAAAAGCCCGGAATTATTGTATGATATGGCTTTTTCCCTCCTTCCAGGCAGTTTGGATGGCCAGGAACCAGATTAAAGTTGGCCCCCCTGTTATGAAGGGCTATGGCGCTGCCGTCCGCTACAATACCGGAGCCAAATCCTTTGTAATTGCTCTGTATATAGGAAACCATTGTTCCTTCGCTGTCTGCAGTACAAAGGTAAACGGTTCCTCCCGGACGGGCCAGCCCAGGGGCAGGGGCTATTGCATTTTTGCCTATCATGGCTGCTCTTTCTTTTAAATATTCCGGGTCCAGCAAAGCTTCATTTTTATATGCCATGTGTTTTGGGTCAGCTACATATTCTTTTACATCCGCAAAGGCCAGTTTCATGGCTTCTATCATTATGTGATAAGTCCTGCTCTGGCTTGTATGTTCCAAATCAAAATGGGAGCAAATACCCAATGCCATAAGTGCCGCAATCCCGTGACCGTTGGGCGGCAGCTCGCATACTTCGTAGCCTCTGTAAGCCATCCTTAACGGCTCAACCCACTCTACTGCATAGTTGCCAAGGTCTTCTGCTTGCAGCCAGCCATTGTATGCTTTGCTTGTGGCTATAATTTTGTTTGCAAGGCTTCCCCTGTAAAATGACTCGCATTTTGTTTCGGCCAGTTCGGAAAGGGTCTCCGCATGCAAATGGGATTTCCATACTTCGCCGGCTTTTGGGCTGCGCCCTTTGGGTGCAAATATTTTGTACCAGTTCAAAAATTCCGGTCCGCTTGCCATTTTGGAATAGCGCTCAAAAGCCCTTTTCCAGTTATAAGCCACAGTGCTTGTAACAGCATAGCCTCTCGCGGCTGTTTTTATGGCAGGCTCCAGAAGATCGGCAAAGGGCAAAAGGCCGAACTTTTCGGACAGGGCTGCCCAGGCTGCAGGCTGCCCGGGTACTGTAAGCGGATACATGCCAAAATCCGGGACGCTGTCAAAGCCCATATTGCGCAGCTTTTCTGCAGATGCTGCCATGGCTGCGGGGCCGCTGGCGTTAAGGCCGTGCAGCCTGCCTTTGCTCCAGATTATTGCAAAAGCGTCTCCGCCTATGCCGTTTGAGCATGGCTCTACAACAGTGAGCATTGCAGCGGCGGCAATGGCTGCATCCACTGCATTTCCGCCTTTTTTTATTATATCCATGCCAGCCTGGGCAGCCAGCGGCTGTGATGTGGCTACCATTGCATTTTTAGCGTATTGATTGTTTCTGGCTGATGGGTAAGCATTATACAAAGTACCATAATTCATATCATTTTCTCCTGATTTAACTGCTATATTGTCCCAAATAGAATAGCCCATTTGCATATTTCCGGCCCATAAAACACAAAAAAAATTCTGCTTACCGGAAAAGAAGCATGGCATACAGGGTTCTCCGCTACAAGCTTGTTTTTATGTCAAAAAGGCCATATTCTAAAAACTTGTCCTGTCTCGGAACCGGATAATAAGCCTATAAAGAGATAATGGGGAAACACAATGTTTATAAAACAGCTAAAAGAAGTCTCTCTGTCTGTTTTTTCCATTACCCTTATTGTATTGATCCTGCATTTTACCATTGCCCCCCTGGAGAATGAAACCCTGTTGCGGTTTTTGCTTGGCGCTGTAATTATAAGCCTTGGGCTTGGCATCTTTCTGTTTGGCGCAAATCTTGGTATTACACCCATTGGCAGTCTTATGGGCGAGACCATAGCCAAGTCCAACAAGGTATTGGTTGTAGGCATACTGGGTTTTTTGCTTGGCTTTATGATAAGCGCGGCAGAGCCGGATCTGCAAATTCTGGCCAGGCAGGTAGATATGGCTTCCGGTGGCAAAATATCCGGATTGTTGTTCCTTGTAGTGGTTTCTGCCGGTCTGGGCCTGATGGTAGCCATTGGGCTTTTTAGAATACTTTTTGAAAAGCCTTTGAACAAACTGTTTACCATAGTCTACGTTTTTATTTTTTTTGTGGCGCTTATGGCATCCGAAGAGTTTTTGGCTTTTTCTGTAGATGCTTCCGGGGCTACCACAGGATCCATGTCAACGCCTTTCATATTGGCTTTGGGTTATGGTGTATCACATTTAAAAGGCGGCAAAACTGTTGAAGAAGACAGTTTTGGCATGGTGGGCCTGGCTTCAGCCGGCCCTATTTTTGCCATATTGCTTATGGGCGTATTAAAAAAAATTACAAACCTGCAGGCGGTAGACGAGTTTCATCTTAACAGCGGTATTCTTTCTCCTTATTTGCGCATTCTTCCGCAATTTCTTAAAGAATCAGTTTTTACGCTTTTGCCATTGCTGATACTATTTATTGTATTCAATTTTGCCAAGTTCAAATTGAACAAAAGAAGCAGGAATTCCATTTACAAGGGTCTTTTGTTTACCTTTGTTGGCTTGACTCTTTTTATGGTAGGCGTAAATGCCGG
>JAKPMS010000135.1 GCA_029548805.1 Spirochaetota bacterium
GCCAACACTGAAAAACATGATACCGCAAGCGTCCTGGCTGCATACCGTTCCACAATGCATGCACATGATAGCCCTTTTGCAAAACCGGCTGAAGTTAAAGCAAAAGCTGAACCCCGGAAGACAATCAGCTATAGCCCGGTCATAAAAAGGGCTGCTTCTGTCAGGCTGGTATTAAAAGTCGAATGGCAAAACCCCAATATCGGGAAACGTAATATAAAGACGCTTCATGCAGGCGGAAAAGTCTCGGTCGGAGGCAAAAACAGCGACTTTTTTATATTTCTTTATTACTTTCCGAGGGATATCGGCCATGTATACTTCGATGGAGACAGCCTGACTTTTGTACCTGCAAAAATGGAATTCTTTCCTGATTATGACGAAGCCATTCCGGATTGCCTTGACAGGCAAATTCGGGCTGTCAACCATAAAGGCAAAGAAGTTTTATTTTCTTTCGGGCTGTATGAAGCGCCTGAAGTAAAACTTAACAGGCTTCTTGGCAGTATCAAATTTCCCGGATTCAAGGATATTATCCAGCCTGATTCCTCTCACGAGCAGGAAAAAGAGCAGGGCTAAGCCATGGTCCCATAGCTAGGCATGGCTAGCCATGGCTAAGATTCTAGCCGCAAAACAGCCCTGGCAGCCCTGTTTCTTACCGCTTCATTGTCATCCGAGCCAAGCATGCTTTTTAATGTGGCAAGCAGGCTTTTTGCTTCGTTTCTTTCTGCCCAGGCTATCGCGCCTAGCCTTATGGAAAAATCCTTGTCCGCAAGCATTACTTCTATAAAATCCAGCGCACTGCTTTCGTTGATCTGGCTTATCTGTATTGTGCATGCCGTATAAAAGCTTTTATCCTTTTCAACAGCACTGTCCTTGTAAACGGACAGTGCTGTTTGCCTGTATTCGTCCCCGCCATTCATTACAAGCGTTGCCATGGCCAAGGCCCTGTACTGAACTCCCTGTTTTTTGTTTTCTATAAAATTTGACAAGAAGTCCAATGCTTCCTTGTTGCCTATACCTCCGAGCGCTTTAATTGAGCTTTCCCGGACCAGCTTTTCAGGATCCCATAATGCCTTGTATTCTAGATAGGCTACGGCCTCTTTATCCCGGTTTTTGCCGGCAGCAATAGCAGCAGCGTTTCTTACCAGTACATGAGAATCCCTAAGGCCCTCCCTGATGGCTATAAGAGCTTCTTCTGTGGTAAAGGAGCCCAGAGCCTCCATAGCCTTGGCTCTTACATTTGGATCAGTTCCCTGTACAGCCTTTAATAGGGCAGGCACGGCCTTTTTGTCTCCCAACTCAGCCAGGGCTGTACTGGCATACATTTTGATGGCTTTGCCCGACTCTTCTGAGTACAAAACATTGCTTAACAGCTCCAGAGCGGAATCGAATTTCATGGAACCCAGCACCCTGACAATGGATTCCTTCGTTGCCATATCCGTATCATCCTTTTTGTACAGGCTTACCAGCAAATCGGCATCACTAGCTTTAGGAGATATGGCCAAAGCTTTTATCGCAGACTGGTAAAACTTTTTTTCTCCTGCCTCCAGTATTTCCCTGTATTCCGCGTATGCTATGCCAGACTTTATGCTTGCTAGATAATTGATAGCGGAATTTACAAGGCCATCATCATGCCCGTCCCTGCCAAGAAGAATTTCCTTTGCGTTTGTATCCAGCAAATCGCTTTCTATAAAAGAAAAGTAGTCAAAAATGGATATTTTCAGTTTGTTCCCGATTGGTCTTTTAAATACAGCGCCCAGCTCGTTTTTAAACTCGGTATTTTTTTCTGACTTTAAAGTGCTTAACAAGTCTATAAGCTGGGAGTCAATACCATAATTTATGGTTGCCAAACGCTTTTCTCTTTCCTCTTTTGCGGCAGTTTCCGCATCATTGGCATAAGAGATACTTAA
>JAKPMS010000142.1 GCA_029548805.1 Spirochaetota bacterium
GAAAAACCCGACCTTCTTATAGGTTTGTTCCATGCCGGAGTGGATTACACTTACGGCGGGCAGACTGCAGATACCCCGTTTAACGAAAGCGCAAGCCAGCTTGTTGCAGAAAAGGTGGCCGGTTTTGACTTGGTTTTTGTAGGACACGACCATCAGGGCTGGGCAGGTCTTGGCTTCAACCCCGAAAGCAAAAAGAAGGATCTGGTTGTAAAAGACCCCAACGGCAAAGTGGTACCGATTTTTGGGCCGGTGGACGCTGCCAGAAACATAGCCGTGGTGGACGTGGAATTGACCTGGAACAAGGAAACAAAAAGCTTTGACAAGAACATAAGCGGCAGCCTTATGCCCATGAGCGGCTTCCCCATTGACAAGGCATTTTCCGAACACTTTGAACCTGCCAAAGCAGAGCTTATGGAATGGGTGGAAAGACCCATAGGCAAAATGATAGGCAAAATGCATAGCGACGACGCCCTGTTTGGCGATTCTGCCTTTGTGGACCTTATACATCGCATTCAGCTGGAGCTATGCAATGATCCGTCCATGGGTTTGAAGCCTGCCCAGATATCCATAGCTGCCCCCCTTGACCAAAATGCCTACCTGCCGACCACGGCAGACGGTACCATAAAAGTGCGCGACATGTTCAGCCTGTACAAGTACGAGAACTTCATGTACACCATGGATCTGACCGGCAAGCAAATCAAGGACTTTATGGAATACAACTATGGCTGGCAGTTCAACCAGATGACCGGTCCGGATGACCATCTTTTGGCCTTCCAGAAGGACAAGGCCGGCAACATGATATTCAATGCCCGCTACAACAGCTATGACACGGCCACTCGACCCTATAACTATGACAGCTTTGCGGGTATAAATTACATAGTGGATGTAAGCAAGCCCATGGGCTCCAGGGTAACAATTACATCCATGTCTGACGGTTCGGCTTTTGACATGGCCAAAACATATTCTGTAGCCATCAACTCGTACCGTGCGGCCGGCGGCGGCGCTCATCTTACCAAAGGCGTCGGACTTCCTGCAGACAGACTGCAGAAACTGGAGCTGGTTACTTCCAGCACCACCAAGGACCTGCGCTATTACATGCTCAAATGGTTCGAAAAACAGAGAGGACCAATTGAAGTTACCAGGGACAACAACTGGAAAGTAATTCCGGAAGACTGGGCTGCCAAGGGAAGGGTAAAAGACTACCCGCTCATGTATCCGCCTGCAAAATAAAAGCCTGATAAAAACCAGAATCAGCCGGACTTGCCTTTGGAGTCCGGCTTTTTTATCTTGAAACAAACGGGTCGAATAAGGCTTGCCGGTATTCGGGAGCCATGATAACGCCGTAAACAAGGAGCACAGCCATGAAAGGCAATCGCATGTATGTGGATATAGGATCCATGCTGGACGAGCTACTGGAAGCCGCAAAAAACTTTGGCGGCCAAATGAAGGACAATTTTGGCAAAACTGAACGGGGCCCATGGTTTGGCATGGGCAAGCAGGAAGAAAACCCGGACTGGTATCCCGGTTTTTCCTATCCTCCCATGAATATTTTTCTGACTCCGGAACGCAGCATGATATTTGAATTTGCATTGGCAGGTTTTGAGGAAAAGGACATAGACTTGTCTTTTCAGGGCGACTACATGGTATTTTCTGCCCGTATAAGCCTTGATAAAGGCCCTGACGATGATGTCCATTATGTCAAGCGAAGGCTAAAACTGAAAGACATAGAAAAACAAAAGTATTATGTGCCCGCAGAAAAGTTTGACCAGGGCCATGTAAAAGCCGTATACAGAAACGGTATTTTGCGTATAAGCATACCTGCCAAAGAAACGGCAGAAACAAACGAGGACATAAAAATAGAAATTGTAAAGGAAGGCTAGCCTTCGGCTACTAAGCCCGGGTTTTTGCTGCCTGGCTTTTTATGCAATTTTACCGCTTTTTACAGCTTCGTAAGCTTTAAGCCTGCGTCCAAACTCGTCAATATGGCTTATGACAAAGATACCTAAGTATATGGTTATGATCAGGCCAAAAGCCATGGATACTGGAATGGTAAATGCCGGCCCAAAAGTTTCCTTTAGAACCCTAAAGTCGGACATCAATGGCACAAGTACTACAGAACCCATAATAAGCAAACCGGCCAAAACCCAATTTCTCATGGAAACAAGCCTTTTGGGTGCGGGTACAAGGGGCAGCATTGCCATAATTTTTGGCACAAGATTGGCAGAACAGCATACATCGGGCAGACGGTACAGTCTTAACCCAGCCATAACAGCCGAAAGCTCTGCTGCACAGCCGGGGCAAAAAGCTGCATGAGCAGTCATTTCTTCCTGTATATCTATGTTGTCCATCCTGTCCAGCAGCTCCAAAAAGTGACGGCATGTCATAAAATTGTCTCCTCAAGCGCCTTTCTCAAATCCCGTTTGGCACGGAAAACATGGGACTTTATGGTATTCACCGGGAAACCCGTCACCTCGCTTATGTCTTCAAACTTCATTCCGGCAGCAAAAAACAGGTCCAGGCATACAGCGTACTTTTCCGGCAGTGCTGCCATAGCTTTGCGCAGGCTTTCCAGGCTGTCCTTTCTTATAGACAGTTCTTCCGGGCCAAGGTTGCGGGAATCTGCAGGTTCCGCTTCCAGAGCTTCATAGCGTCCCGACTTCTTTTTGCCGTTTATGCCTGTATTATAGGCTATCTTGGTCAGCCAGGTAGAAAAAGACGATTTGCCCTTGAAACCGGCCAAGCCTGTGTATGCTTTCAGGAAAACATCCTGGGCAAAGTCCTCGGCTTCATCCTGGTTTTTGTAAAAACCATAACCAAGTCTTAGCATCCTGGCCTGGTAGCGTTTAATAAGAACAGAAAAAGCCTCCCTGTCTCCATCAAGCACCCTGGAAACAAGCTTTTCATCAGCCAAGGCCGAATCGTCCTGAATCATCTACCTGTTTTTTTTGTATACAGGCGATAAAAAAGCAGACAGCCGGCGCCTATGGACAATGGAACCAGTCCGCCAAGCAAATTGTAGCCGGTGGATCCCAGAATTAAAAAAACAAGGCTAAGCACCAGGCCTACAGATACAAGCAAGACGCCGGCAAAAAGGCTGTATGTTTCAATATCGACCGGCCTGGGATTGTATGAGCCGTTTTTTATCATCAGCATTTTTTCCCTGTGACTCCATAAAAGATAAAAAAAGATCACTGCTGCTCCCATCACAATTCCAACTATCGGAATCACGGAAATTATTACCTTGGCTGCCTGGGAAACTCCATTCTCCATTTTTTACTCCATTCCCTATATTTTTAGCGTTGTATCATTTTTTTCTGTCTTGCGGATTCTTTCTGTTTCCGCTTCTTGGCCTTGCATAACCATCCGCCCTGACTCCACGGCTGCCCTGGGCACCCGCCCTCTTGCCGGTGCCGCCTGCTGTATCAGCCAGGGCGGAATCGCCAGGCTTCCGCCGGGTCCTCTGGTTTTGCGCCCCGGATTTTTGCAAGCTGCCATAAGAGCCAGGCCGGCTAAACTGCCTGTCTCCCGCATCCCTGCTTTTTGACGGCTTTTCCTCTGCCGGGTTCCAAAAGCCGTCCTTCCAGTTGAAACGCCCTGTTTCTGGCAGCACTGTCCCGTTTCTGCCAGCCGCCATAACCCTTTTGTATATCTGCTTTTTCAGTTCCAGAAAGCTGAAGTCCATAAGAAACTTGTCCGTTCCATCCTTTTTAAGAAAGGGTATGCGGTCCACAATGGAAAAGGGTTTTACCGGAATTACAACAGATTCGTCTACGCCTGTAAGCAGCTCGTATTCCTCTTCTTCCCTGTCCCTGAAAAAGCGCAAAGAGAATAGCTCTCCAAGGTTCCCGCGAATGGTAAAGAGCTGAGGGTTGGCAAAAACCACCGGAAAAAAGGCCTTTGCCGGCACAGTATCTAATAAGCGCGCATAAGCCTGTTTGGAAATTTCCAGGGGCGGCACAATGAAGCTTGCCCCGGCAGACAGGTAAAAAGCCGCCGCCCATGAGTTAAAAGAATATAACCATGGTCCGGCTATTACGGAAACATCCCTGCCCCGCAGCAGGTTCAGGTGGCCAAGGTTGTTGGCCACAAAAATTTTCCGGCCCTTGTTTACCTGGTAATCGAGCTCTTCTGCCAGCCAGCCGGAATCCGCCTGCGGAAAAAATGGCTCAAGCCACAAAACAAGGGAATTGCCCTTGAAGGGTATTTCTTTTTCATGACGGCGCAAGTGTTCCGCATTTTTTTTGCTGAAGCGAAGAATGGCCTTTTCTGGCAAGTCTGCCAGCATGGCATGAAGATCCTGCACTCGGTTTACCATTGCATATATTCCTGCAGGCAGTACATCCAGCCTGTCTTTGCCAGGCAGCGCAAAACCGGGTTTTGGCGCAGTATGGTAGCTTGGAAAAGCATGATACTTGGCAAGCGATGCTGGAATTACGGCCTTATAACGCCTGGCCATAGACCTGGTTTGTATAAGGTATACTTCGTCACCAGTACCGAACGCTTGGTCAACTTGCAAATACAGCCCTTCTGTTTTTTCCATTATGCCGCGAACCTTGGCTGTGCTTCTGCCGGCATCGCCATGCGAATGTATTCTTATGGAGTCCCCTTCTGCAATGCCGTCGTAAGAAGACAGAAGCATCCACAGCTTGTCGTCAAAGGAGCGGACTTGTTTTATTTTGCCCAGCGGGATGCCCGTGCCGCCCGCCTGCTCCGGGCGTATGTAGTCCGGCTCCGGCTTGCCGTCAAACCAAAAAATTGTCTTGCGTCTTGCAAAGTCCTCTTGCAGCATGGCCCTGGCTTTTGTGGCTGCCCTTTCCCTGTCAAAGCGCCAGTTGTCCAGCATGTAGCGGTATGCGGAAACCACCGTGGCAACATATTCGGCGCTTTTCATGCGCCCTTCTATTTTAAAGCTGCCAATACCGGCTTCTATCAGGTCGGGCACTTTTTCTACCAATTGAAGATCGTTGGGGCTAAAGAAGTAACCGTCGTGTGTGTCATCGGAATAAAGCCGTCTGCACGCCTGTGTACAGGTACCGCGATTGGCCGAACGCCCTCCAAGATAGCTGGAAAAAAGGCAAAGGCCGGAAGCGCTTACACAAAGGGCCCCGTGGACAAAGCTTTCCAGTTCAAGATTGGTTTCGGCCCTTACGGACCTAAGCTCCTCAATGGAAAGTTCGCGGGACAGCACCACCCTTTTAAAACCGGTTCTGGACAGAAAATTTACAGCGGCAGAACTGCCCACATTCATCTGGGTCGATGCATGCAGCTTAAGGCGGGGAAAGTTTTCCACAGCCATTTTGGCCACTCCCAAATCCTGAACAATTATGCCGTCAGGGCCCACTTTTTCAAGGTATTCAAGAAACTGGTACATGCGATCGGCTTCGCGCTGCTCAAAAACGGTGTTTACCGTAACATACAGCTTCTTTCTCATGGAACGGATGGAATCCATGGCTCCCTCAAACTGGCTGTACGCAAAATTGCTGCTGCGCATCCTTGCATTAAAGCTTTTAAGGCCCAGGTAAACAGCGTCAGCGCCTTCTCCTATGGCAGCATCCAGAGCCTCGGGGCTGCCTGCCGGGGCTAAAAGTTCGGCGTTTATATATTGCATTTGTTAATCCTCTCAAAAATTGGCAGAGTTGCAGCCGGAAACAGGCTGCAAAGCGGAACAGTAATGGGCAATATGACTATAAGGACTAAATATCCATAAGGTCCTGATTGTGACCTGAAATATATCCAATACTATGCATAAATACAAGCTTACTTCCCCAAAGCTTAGTGGCATCATATAAATGCTGTATAAGCAATTAAAGAATATGCAAGCAGAGAAGTGGTATATTTGCAGCATTAGCGGGCAGATTTTTCTTGATGCTGGGCAGTAATTGCTTTGTGTACACAATTTTATGTACCACTAAGCTTTGGGGAAGCAAGCAAAAGCTGGAGCCCCCTAGAGGCTCCAGCCGAATGTCAAGCGTCGTCTATTTTTCTATATATGCATCTTTGAAATAAAGGTTTGAAAGGGCGGTAAGCACCCAGCCTTTTATGTATGGAGCTACCATTATTGTATTGCTCCTGGAATACAAGGTGATTACAGGCAGGTCCCTTGCAAAAATGTCTTCCGCCTTGTGCATTATTTCTACAGCCTTGGCGGGGTCAGTTTCTACAACTGCCTTGGCTACAAGAGCGTCATATTCGGCGTTTTTGTAACCGGTATTGTTGTTGGAGCTATTGGATGTGAACAGCTCAAGAAAGGTCATTGGGTGGAGGTAGTCGCCTCCCCAGCCCATAGCGCCAATCTCATAGTTAAGGTTCTGTATGTCACTATAATAAATGGCCCAGTCCTGAACCTTTATTTTGACCTTTATGCCCAAATTTTTTTCCCACATCTGCTGCATGGCTTCTACCACTTTTTTGACCGTAGCATTTGTGTAATAGGAAAGCTCAAGAACAGGAAAGCCCTTCCCGTCAGGATAACCGGCTTCTGCCAAAAGCTTCCTGGCTTCTTCTACATCGGCTTTGGGTTTAAAACCGTAATTTTTATGGACAGTTGTAAAATCCTGTCCGCCGTATACATAGCCTGGCGCAACAAGGGCCATGGTGGGGTCGCCCGGAGCCTGAAGCACATTGTCTATGATTTCTTCCCTGTCAAGGGCAATGGCAAGAGCCCTTCTAACTTTAGGATTGTCGTATGGTTTTTTGGTGTTGTTTACATCATAGAAAGTGGTGCCAAAAGAAGGCAGTATATGAAGGGCATTGCTGCCCGCTCTTAGCCTTGGTATGTCCGAGGCAGGCACTTCCCTAAAGCCGTCTATCTCGCCTTTTTCAAAGGCAGACAGGGCTGTGGCGGGCTCAAGTATGAAGCGGAAGTTTATTTCTGCCAGCCTGACAGCGCCGGCATTCCAGTAGTTATCGTTTTTCTGCAGCACCACTCCCTCTCCAAGCTTGATGGATGCAACCTTGAATGGGCCATTGGATACAAAGCTGGCGGGATCCATGGTCCAGCGCTCGGGGCTGGCTTCAACGGCTTCCTTGTTTACCGGTGCGTAAACCCACATACCCAGTATGCCAAGATAGTATGGTGTGGGTTCTATAAGGGTAATTTCAAGGGTGTTGTCGTTGATGGCTTTAATCCCGACCTTTTCCTTGCCTGCCTTGCCGTTGTAGTAATCATCCGCACCAACAATGTATACAGTCAGCATGTCAGCGTAACGGGCTCCAGTGGCGGGGGTAAGCACCCTGAACATGGAGTATACATAATCATGCGCATTCAGGGTTTTGCCATTGGACCACTTAAGCCCTGCCCTTAGTTTGAAGGTGTATACTTTTCCGTCAGGGGATATGGTCCAGCTTTCAGCATTGCCAGGGACTATTTCGCCGTTTGCATCGTAGGTTACAAGTCCTTCAAAAAGCTGGTTCATAAATGGAGAAGCAAAGGAGTTGTTGGTAATGCCGGGGTCATAGCCGTCTGGCTCGCTCTGCAGGGCAAAGGTAATTTTGCCCTGCTCTGGAGCCTTTACATCTGGCGCCTTTTCTCCGCCGCATGACACTGCAAATACTGCTGCCGTTACAATAAGAAGAACAGCAATTTTTCTTCCGTTTTCCATAAGTCCTCCTTAAGAACTTTTTATTTTGGGACTGTTTTACTGAGCTGCTCAGCTCTAGCTGCTCCAGCTCTAGCTGCTCAGCTTTAGTTGATTCAACTCTACGCTCAGTAGCTAGACAGTCCGTTTATCAATACAAGTGGCAAGCCACTCTATGACCCGTACTCATTTCCTTCATCTGCGGGGCTTCCGTCCGGCATATATCCATGGCAAAGCTGCACCTGGTATGAAAGCTGCAGCCCGGGGGCGGAGCAATAGGGCTTGGTATGTCCCCTTCTATGGCCGGCTTCAGGTAATCTCCGTTTTTTACCGGCCTGGCTGCAGGTATAGATGCCAGAAGGCCCTTTGTATACGGATGAAGGGGGTTCCGGTAAATTTCGTCTCCCCTGCAAGCTTCCACAATCTTGCCCAGGTACATAACCCCTATGCTGTGGGAAACATAGCGTACCATTGCCAGATCATGTGCAATAAAAAGATATGCAATACCCTTTTCTTTCTGTATAGACTTGAGGAGGTTCACCACCTGGGCCTGGATGGACACATCCAGGGCAGATATGGGTTCGTCGCATATAATCACCCTTGGGTTGGTAATGATGGCCCGAGCAATTCCTATCCGCTGCCGCTGACCGCCGGAAAACTCGTGGGGATATCGGTCCATATGCTTTTTGCCAAGCCCAACCCTTTCAAGAATCGCAAGTACTGCGTCACTTATTTCCTTTTCGCTTTCCAGAAGGCCGTGGGCAACAATGGGCTCGGCCACTATATCCCGCACCTTCATTCTGGCGTTTAAGGATGCGTAAGGATCCTGGAATATCATTTGCATTTTTCGCCTGAGCGGCCTGAGCTCCCTTTCTTTTAGGCGGCTTATATCGCTTCCATCAAGTATTATGGAGCCTTCTGTGGGTTCGTAAATACGCATTACCGTTCTAGCCACCGTGGACTTGCCGCAGCCCGACTCGCCTACAAGGCCAAGGGTTTCTCCCGGAGCAATGGAAAAGTCCACTCCCTCAACGGCGTGTACAAGGTTTCGGCTTCCCTTTACCCTGAAGCGTTTTACAAGCTTTTCAACCCTTAACATGCACAGCCCCCTCTTTGAATACATTGCCTTTTGTTGGGGCAAACTCGGACCAAAGCCAGCATCGCGAACTGTGGCCGGGAGCTGCTTCCGCCAAAGGGGGAAGTTCTTTTAGGCATATTGTCATTGTGCGGGTACAACGGGGAGCAAAGGGGCAACCCGGCGGGGGTGCCAGCATGTCCGGCGGGCTGCCGGGTATTGGGTCTAGCAGCACATCCTTTTTCTGTTCCAGATCCGGAATGGAAGCCAGCAGCCCCATTGTATAAGGGTGGGATGGATAGCTGAAAATCTCCTCTGTGGATGCCTCTTCCATAACCATGCCGCCGTACATTACCACAATACGCTGGCACATGTTGGCAATTACAGACAGGTCATGGCTTATAAAAACCACCGCACTGCCCAGTTCATCCTTGAGCTCCCGCAGCAGCTTTAGGATTTGTGCCTGTATGGTAACGTCCAGGGCAGTGGTGGGCTCGTCGGCAATAACAAGCTGGGGCTCGCACACCAGGGCCATGGCAATCATGACCCGTTGCCGCATGCCGCCGGAAAACTCATGAGGCCATGAATTATAACGCTTTTCGGCTTCTGGAATTTTAACCAGTTTGAGCATCTCTACAGTTTTGTTTTTTATTTCCGGCCTTGAAAGCTTGGTATGCACTTCCAGAGCTTCTGCCACCTGCTTTCCCACTGTTTTTAACGGGTTGAGGGAAGACATGGGGTCCTGAAACACCATGCTTATGTCCCTGCCCCGGACAGCCCTTAATTCCCTGCCACGGAGTCCAAGCAGATCGCTGCCGTTAAAAAGGGCAGTGCCGCTTTTTACCCTGCCATTATTAGGCAAAAGGCCCAACATCGACATAAAGCTAACAGTCTTGCCCGAGCCGGATTCTCCTACCACGCCCAGGGCTTCTCCCTTTGCAACAGAAAGGCTTAACTCCCTGACCGCCTGTACTTCTCCCTGGCTTGTAAAAAAGCTTGTAGACAGGTTTTTTACTTCAAGTATTTTTTCCATGATCAGCCTATTTCCTTAGTTTGGGGTCCAGGGCGTCGCGTAGGCCGTCGCCAATAAAGTTAAAGGCAAACATGGTTATGCAAATTGCCAGGGCAGGCGCAAACAGTTGATGGGGAGTGCTTTTCATTGTTTCCAGGGCATCGTTGCACATGGTGCCCCAGCTTGCCATAGGGGCAGAAACTCCAAGGCCAATAAAACTCATAAAAGATTCCACAAAAATTGCGGTGGGTATGAGCATGGTAGCCGTAACTATTATGGGCCCCAGGGCATTGGGTATAAGATGCCTTGTTATGATATGAAACGACCTTGTGCCTATGGTTTTTGCGGCTAGCACAAACTCCTGTTCCTTAAGAGCGAGTATCTGACCTCGCACCACCCGGGCCATGCTCACCCAGTATACCGAGCTAAGGGCCACAATTATGCTTAAAAAACCGGAGTCCAGAAGCACCATGATCAATATCACATACAGGGTAAGGGGGATGGTGCTAATTATGTCTACAATGCGCATCATTATATTGTCTGCATTGCCTCCAAGATAGCCCGAAATGCCACCGTAAATTACTCCCACTAAAAGGTTTATTATAGCAGCCACAAAAGCTACGGTTAGGGATATTCTTGCCCCGTACATTAGCCTGGTAAGAAGATCCCGCCCAAGGGAGTCGGTACCAAGAAGATAACTTTTATTAAGCATCCGTTTTTTGGGGAGCATTTTGCCGGCCTCGTCCGTCAGCACCATGCCGCGCTCTTTGTCCGAATAGTCAATGGCTACTAGGCCTTGGCTGTTAGCAGCGTTGCTGCTACTAGCGTTGCTGCTAGCAAAAAGGATGCGTTTGTTCTGCGCGTCATCCCCAGCTTTTGGAATGGCAGCCAAAAGCCTGCCGCCGCCAGAAACACGGATAAGCTTTAAGCTCTGGGTAATATAGGCATATTCCTGTACGCCGGAACTTCCGCCGGGCAAGGTCCATGCAGTAAAACGGGGTGGAATATTAACAAAGGAAAGGTTCTGTTCAGAATAGCTATGCCCAGTAAACATGGGGCCAAAACCGGCAAAAAGGAGGAGCAGCAAAACGGCAGCAAGCCCGCCTATGGCGCTGGGTCGTTTCCTGAAACGGAACCACACATCTTGCGCATAGCTCCTGTGAACTCCGGCAATTTCTTCCATGGCTTCTTCACTATGGCCAACTTTTTCCCAAAGCAATGCATTGTCAAGCATGTTGTTCAGCTCTCCCTGCCAAGTTTAATACGGGGATCTATCATTACATAAAAAATATCCACCAAAAATACCATTGCCACAAGGATGGTGGCGTAGAAAATTGTAATGCCCATAATGGCGGTGTAATCCCTGTTGGCAATGCTGGTAACAAAGTGCACCCCCATGCCTGGCAGGGCAAATATTTTTTCTATTACAAAAGATCCGGTTATTAGGCCGGCAATTGTGGGCCCAA
The DNA here is from genome assembly GCA_029548805.1 of Spirochaetota bacterium. Taxonomy (GTDB): domain Bacteria; phylum Spirochaetota; class Spirochaetia; order Treponematales; family UBA12059; genus SZUA-370. Next base: position 11,131 of record JAKPMS010000142.1, read on the forward strand.
GAATGGTTACAACAGGGATCAGCGCGTTCCGCAGGGCATGCTTTATTATTACGGCACTTTCTGACAGGCCTTTGGATCGGGCTGTGCGGATGTAATCCTGGCCCATCACTTCCAGAAGGCTCGACCGCATAAGCCTGGCAACAAAGGACAGGGAGTATCCGCTAAGCGCTATTACCGGCAGCACATAGCCATTTAGTTTTTTTACTCCAAAAACGGGGAACCAGCCCAACCTGAAGGAAAACACATACATAAGGGCTGTGGCAATTACAAAAGAGGGTATGGTAATGCCCAGGGTTGCAATGAACATTACAAGAATATCCTGCCACTTGCCGTTTTTTACAGCAGAAAGAATTCCGAGGGGCAGGGCTGTAAGCAGGGTAAAACCCACCGACAGAAGCCCTAGGCGCGCCGACAGCGGAAACCCTTCCCGTATAAATTCGTTTACGGTACGGCCTTCGTACTTAAAAGAAGGCCCCAGGTCTAATCTGGCTAGGCCCTTAAGATAGTCAAAAAACTGTTTGTACAGGGGGTCATCAAGCTTATATTTCTGGATAAGGGCTCGTTCCACCTGCTCGGGCAGCTTTCGTTCTGCGGTAAAGGGACCTCCGGGAACAGAGTGCATGAGAATAAAGGTAAGAAGCACGACCGCAAACAGGGTGACAAACATGGTTGCCACGCGCTTAAGTACATATTCAAGCATATTTATGCAGCCCCATTTTTTAAAGATTAATTATTATCAATAGCTAGAGCCATGCTGTCAACCTATGTTGTTAAAAACCGGCTAGGCTGCCATTTTGGCCCCCTGCGCTAGCCGTTCCAAGAAAGCAAAATACTGCTTCAGATCATGTTTAACAAAACCCGGCCAGCCTGAGCCCCATTATAATGGACAAGAGCATTAGCAAAAGGGCAAGTCCTCCAACCATGGGGTGCAGTTTTTTTAACAGGGCCCTGTGTTTGCCGCCCTTAAGATAGGCCTGGCCCAGGATAGGCGCAGCAATGGCAAGTAAAAAAGCGCTAATACCGAACCAGCTGTGCAAAGCCTGAAAATGCCCTCCTCCTCCCGTGGCTGCAAAAATGACCGTAAACACCAAACCCAATACAGAAGAAATGCCTGCCAAAGCACCCAGGGGTTTATGAATTTTTAGCCACCACTTCTTTTTTCTTAAAAAATGCGCAATGACAACCGCAGTCAGCATCAAAAGAAAAGCAAGGATCATAAAAATGGCATGAAAAATTAAAAGCATTTTAACTCCCTTCGGAATATAAAAAATACAAAACACTCATGTACTAGCCCTTTTCAGGGCCCAAGCTTGATGACAGAAGTGCCGGCTTTCCTGTGCTTCTGGTTTATGTTGTCTCCAGTGCCGTAAGCCCAGATTATCTTTACATCACCAAAAGAAGGCAAACTGTGGTCATACTTGTCGCTGCTTGCAAGAGGGCGGCTAAACTCTATTATCGTATTGCCATTTTTTTCGCTGCCGCTAAAACCGGTAATGTCGTTTCTTCCGCCAAGGCTGCTATCCTCCGGATGGGGGCCAAAAGTGCCAGTAGACCAGGCATCCACTATAAAGGCTTTTCCGCTGCCGTCCACCCAGCCAAGGACCATGTCGGCATCCTTCATTACCCTTGTTGGCTCAAAACCAAGGGCCAGCCAGCCGGTGGTTTTGGCCTCCATTGCAAAGGCTATGCTGTTAGCGCTTGTTTTCCAATGCAGTATGTAGTTGCCCTTGTCAAATTCGGCTTTATGGCTGTATTCATTAGGGCTGATTATCCCGTCCATTTCCTGTGCCGCAAGCGTCACTAGCCCCATAACGGACAGTACCAGGGATAAACTCATAACTTTTGCCAATCTGCGCCTTGATTCAGCATGGCAGCTTTTCTTTCCTGCGCTGCCTAATCCGGCTATTATTTTATAATTTTCCACTTTTCCTCCCGATTAACAAAGCGTGAGGAAAAAATACCTTTTTTTGTCCGCCAAGGCAACTTTAAGCAGTTCATGGAAGCTTGGCGCCGGTGATATTTGCCATCAACGAGTTTTGTTCAGGGCAAGCAGGCAAAAAAAGAGCAGCCCGCCTTTTGGGGCAAGCTGCTATCAAGTCGGGTCGTGCAAAATTCCTGCTATGCTTCCGCTATAATGCTATTTTGCAAAAGCCCCCGGATATTTGTCTTTGTAGCTGGGGGTGCTGCCAACAGTTTCTGCATTCAACATGGCATGAACTATTGCCCTTAGCTTATAAGCCGGCGTATTTTGCCAGTTCGTCAACTACATCACTTTTCATGGTAAAGGAATGCTCTTCCATGGGGAACTTGGCTTCCTGTACTTCTCAATAGTATTCATGCTTCCTCCCTTTTTTATTTACCGTGCTTCTTCCAATGACTGCCAAATATTTTGTCTTCGTCCGGTACTATCGCCGGTATTGGCATAGATACCCAGGTGGTATTGATCATGTGCTTCCAGTGGATGTTCTCCGTTGTTGCGTTGCCGCCCCAGCTACCGCAGCCCAGCGTCAAGCCCCAGGGCATCCCGTTGTCGTAGTTCCCGGAGTTTCCGTAGGGCTGAGTCTGCCTTACCATCATACGGCTTACCCTTGCATGGCTGGCCAACTCAAGCATATGCTCGTCGTTCTTGGTATGTATTCCGCAGGAATGTCCATAGCCAGAAAAGCGTGTTATATCCCGAACATAGTCTATAGCTTCTTCAAACTTGCCGTACTTCCACAGGGTTAGTACTGGTGACAGCTTCTCTCCAGAGAACGGATCAGATGCTCCTACCGCCTCTCCTTTTACCATTAAAAAGCATACCTCGGGGCCTACTTTTATTCCGGCAAGGCTGGCTATCTTCTGCGCATGCTGCCCTACATGCTGCCTGCCCATGTGTATTCCGTCAGGCCACATAAGTTTCTTTAGCTTTTCTTTCTCTTCCGCATTGCAAAGATGCCCGCCAAGCTCCTGAAGGTTCTTAACCATGCTGTCGTATACACTTTCCTGGATTACCAAAGAGTTCTCGGACGAACAGGATGTGGCGTTGTCAAATATTTTGCCGTCCTTTATCTTGTTTGCTGCGTCCTTAAGGTCCGCAGTCTCGTCCACCACCACAGTGGCGTTCCCGGCCCCCACTCCGTATGCAGGCTTACCGCTGGAATAGGCCACCTTTACCAACTGTGCCCCGCCGGTGGCTATTACCAGGTCCACCGCCTTCATTAATTCCTGGGACAGCTCTATTGTCGGTTCCTTTATGTTAAGTACCAGGTCTTCAGGGGCTCCAACCTTCCTTAGCCCAGCTCGCATGTACTCTGCGGTAAGCTCGCAGCTTGCCTTTGCTTTGGGATGGGGTGCAAATATTATGGCGTTCCTGGTCTTTAGTGCGGGTATGCCATTGCAGGTTATGGTGGATGACGCATTTGTAACTGGAGTCAAAGCTCCTATTACCCCTATGGGTTTGGCTATTTTTATAAGCCCCTTGGCCTTGTTTTCTTCTATTATTCCGGTGGTTTTAAGACCATTAAGCTCGTTTAGCGTGCCAGGGTTTTCTTCCGGTGCTTGTTAAGCTTGTGTTCGTATATTCCCATCTCAGTTTCGTCTGCTGCAAGGCGTGCGCATGCTTCGGCGTGTTCAAGCTTGTACACTTCCCAGCCCACCGCCGCAACCATCTCGTCCACCTTCTCCTGCGACCAAAACTCTATTTGTTCCTGTGCCACACGCGCCTTTTTTACAAGGGAATCGATCAATTCTGACATTGGCATTTCTCCTTTTGTATTTTTCATGATATTTCTGCTACTAATGACACAGCTTTTATGCCCCTGCCCGCTTTATTGCCCTTTGTAGTCAGACTATAATGCATAAGCGAATTAAAATTTTAATTATTGTGGGGCGAATATCCTTAGCTCTTATACTAAAGCGGTCTTGGCTTTCAGTCAACAATGCGGCAAAAAATAAAAGTGATAATATTTAAATAAAAATATTTTTTTCTGTATTTGCAAAACAGGACTGGGCAAAGATATTTGGCCTGACAAGCAATTTGGTCATCCTTTTGTACATGGAAAATAAATTTGCAATATATAGACTTGCTATTATAATTTTTTCTTGTGAATTTTGCTGCAGAATCAGTATCTTTAAATATCCGGCTTTTTCAGAGAGGGTTTATTATGAAAACAAATAGCTTTCAATCGACTCTGGTCTTTTTGCTGCTTGTTTCCGCGCTAAGCGGTTTTTTGACAGCATGCGGAGCCAAAAACGGTCAGGAGGCAACGACAAAAGCATCAAAAATTGTGGTGGGCATTCCGCAGGATTTTGACTCTCTTGACCCCCACATTGCGCAAGCATCCGGTACGGAAGAAATCATGTTCAATGTTTTTACCGGCCTTACAATGCCGTCCACTGCCGGAGAGCTGGTCCCCGCCCTTGCAGAAAAATGGGAAATCAGTGCTGACTCCACGGCATACACTTTTTATCTCAGAAAAGGTGTAAAATTTCATAATGGCAGCAATTTGAGCGCTGCCGACGTCAAATACTCCTATGACAGGCTTTGCGGAAAAATTCCGGGAGAAGAAAAAGCCCTGAAAAGCACTTTTGCAAATGTTGTAAAAGAAGTGGAAGTGCTGAACGATTCCACAGTAAAAATTGTGCTGAAAAGCCGCAATGCCAAATTCCTGTCGGATACCTACATAGGCATAATACCCAAGGACAGCGGACCAAGCCAGGCAAGCAATCCAGTAGGAACAGGCCCATACAAGTTTGTTGACTACACAGCGGGCGTAGGCATGAACCTTGCCAAATTTGCAGATTATTACGAAAAGGGCCTGCCCAAACTGGATCAGGTGGAGATCAAAATTTTTGCAGACCTTAATGCGGGAGTTTTGGCCCTTAGCAACCGTGAAATCCAGTTTATGCAAATAGTGTACGATACCATAGCCCAGATTCCCAAAGGGGATTTTGTTATTGAGCAGTACCCCATGAACACGGTCCAGCTAATGGGCATTAACAACAACTTCAAGCCCTTCCAGGACAAAAGGATAAGACAGGCCCTTAACTACGCAATAGACAAACAGCAGATCATAGCAATGCTGGCACCAGGAGCCCCCGAAGTGGATTCCAACTTCTCTCCGGTAATGGCTTACTGGTACGAGGATTTAAAGGACTACTATTCCAGGGATGTTGAAAAGGCAAAAAAACTTCTGGCCGAAGCAGGCTACCCAAACCTTTCCTTTACCATAAAAGTACCCGGGGAATATCCCATACATGTAAATGCAGCACAAATAATAGAACAACAGTACAAGGATGCGGGTATCACGGTAAAAATTCAGGTTGTGGACTGGAACACTTGGCTTACAGAAGTGTATGCTGGCAGAAACCATGAGGCAACAATAATAGGCCTGACCGGCAAGCTGGATCCGGACAACATACTAAAAAGGTTTTCATCCGGCTATTCCAGGAACTTTATCAACTTTAACAATCCAAGATACGACCAGCTTATAAAAGACGGCGAAGTGGAATCCAATGCAGCCAAAAGGGTGGAAATTTACAAGGAAGCACAGAGAATCCTTACAGAAGAAGCCGCATCCGTTTTTATAATGGACCCGATAAACTATGTTGCAGTGGATGCCAGGATGGAGGGTTTCAAATATTACCCCATTTATTTTATAGACTTGAGGTATTTAAACTATAAAAACTGATTTTTTGTCATATACTGGAGGCCCCTGATGGGGAAAAGAATAATTTACTCTTTTTTGACTTTTCTTCTGGTTACAATAATTATTTTCATATTCTTCCAATTTATACCGGGGGATCCAGTATTGTCCAAAATAGGCCTGGAGCCGGACCCTGCCCTGGAGGCAATCCTAAGGGCGGAGTTCGGCTTGGACCGTCCGCTTCCGGAAAGATACCTCCGCTGGCTTGGGAATCTTGCAAGGCTGGATATGGGAACTTCCATCCGCTTCAACCAGCCGGTTAACAAGCTTATAGCTGCAAGGCTTCCCAACACCGTAGCTTTGGCAGTTCTGTCCTTTATTTTGGTGGCAGCAGCGGGCATTCCGCTGGGCATACTGGCCGCCAAGCTGAATGATACAAAGGCAGGAACGCTTTTTAATGCCATTACACAAATAGGCATTGCCATACCGGCTTTTTTCTTTGCAATGATACTTATCATAATCGTATCCATAAAACTGAAGCTTGTTCCGGTTACAGCCTATGTTCCCATGTCCAAAGGCTTTTTTCCATTTTTGCGGGGGATGCTCCTTCCGGCCATTGCAGTCAGTTTTTCGGGCATTTCCATTACTGTACGCTATGTAAGAAATTCTATAATAGAAGAGCTCGAGAGCAATTATGTACTGGCTGCAAAAAACAAGGGGGTAAAATCGGGTGATATACTGTACAAACATGTACTAAGAAATGCAATGATACCCATTGTTACCATTCTTGGAATGATATTTGTCAGCATTGTCACTGGCAGCATAGTAATAGAAACAGTTTTTTCAATTCCCGGGATAGGCTCTCTGCTTATTGCAGCCATTAAAACATCCGACCTGCCCCTTACCCAGGGCATTTGTGTGTATATATCCATAGTGGTAATATTTGCATATCTGTTGCTGGATATAATCTACATGCTAATCGATCCAAGAATCAGGCTGAAAGAGTAGCACAATATGAAAAAGGCATTTCAGAACAGAAATTTGCTTGTGGGTTCAATATTGGTCTGCTTTCTTCTTTTGGTAACCCTTGCAGGAATTTTTTATACTCCATACGCTCCAAATGCCATAGACCCAAACGCCCTGCTTGAGGGGCCGTCTATTAAACACTGGGGAGGAACCGACAAGCTCGGGCGCGACATTCTTTCCCGTACCATGGTAGCCGGACAGAGCGCATTTTTGATGGGCCTTATTACCGTAAGCAGCTCCATGTTTACAGGAGTGTTTTTTGCCCTCCTGGCCGGTTATTTTCAAGGAGGCCTTGGCAACCTGATAATGAGGTTTACCGACGCATTCAAATCCATACCCAGCCTTCTTTTTGCCATGATGGTAGCTGCCATTCTGGGAAGAAGCTTTGCATCCACAGCCTTTGCCATAAGCATGATATTAATTCCTCAGTTTGTAAGGATGACCAGGGCAGTAGTGATCAAAATAAAGGAAAACGAGTACATACAGTGGACAAAGCTGGTGGGCCTTGGTTCTATAAGAATCATGTTTTTGCATATTCTGCCAAACGTAATGTCCACGGTTATAATTACAGCTTCGCTTGCATTTGCAGAAGCGGTTCTTACAGAAGCGGCCCTGTCCTATCTTGGCCTTGGCATTCAGCCGCCGGACCCCAGTTGGGGCCAAATGCTGTCCCAGGGACAATCTGCCCTTAGGGTTTCACCCTGGGGCGTACTGCTGCCCGGAACCATGATAACCATGCTGGTTCTGGGTTTTAACCTGCTTGGCGACGGCCTGTCCGAATTGCTAAATGCCAGAACAGCCAAACCGGAATAACTTTTTTTATTGTGCCCCAAGGGAAAAAAATGCTTAAAGTAGACAAACTTAATGTAAGTATCAAAATGAATAAGGGCCTGTACCCAGTTCTGGAAGATGTTTCCTTTTCTGTAGCACGTGGAGACACGCTGGGCATAGTGGGTGAATCCGGCTGCGGAAAGAGCATGACTGCCATGGCCCTTATGGGCCTTTTAAGAAAAAACATAAAGATTGTATCGGGCCAAATAAATTTTGACGGCATGGACCTTGCAGCTTTCAGCCAGAAACAATATGAGCAAATCAGGGGCAAGCGCTTGTCAATGATATTCCAGGACTCCATGTCGTCGCTAAACCCGTTAATGAAGGCCGGAAAGCAGATCGGGGAGGCTTATCAAATTCATTTTGGGCTTTCCGGCGATGCACTGGACAGCAAAATCCTGGAATCACTCAACAGTGTGGGTTTTACAAACCCGGAAGAAACCCGCAGCAAGTACCCCCACCAACTATCCGGAGGCCAGAGGCAGCGTGTTATGATTGCCATGGCAATTGCCGGAAACCCGGAACTTCTGATAGCTGACGAGCCAACCACAGCCCTGGACGTAACAAGCCAGAACAAAATTCTTACACTTATAAAAAACATACAGGCAGCAAGCGCCCTTGCCATAATAATTATTTCTCATGACATAACGGTAATCAGCCAGACTTGTTCGCATGTATGCGTAATGTATTCAGGCTGGATAGTGGAACATGGCAAGACAAAGGACATTATAAGCAATCCTAAGCATCCTTATGCAGAAGCACTTATAGCAGCCATTCCTAATGCCAAAGCCAAGGACAAGGAACTGGGGGTAATTAAAGGCAATGTTCCATCCCTTTTGCAAAGGCCCAAAGAGGGCTGCGTATTTGCCGAAAGGTGCAAGTATCGAATGCCGGAGTGCAGCGGAGAGATTGGAAATTTTGTGCTGAAAGACGGCAGAACGGTAAGGTGCATTCTTTACAGGCACAAAGATGGCGGAAAGGAACAATAGCAAAATGAATCCTGACAGCATTTTGAAGGTGGAGCAGCTTGTTAAAACCTATCCCCTGCCATCAGAGAGAATTTTTGAAAGAAAAAAAATATTTACCGCCGTAAGCAATGTAAGCTTTGAAATAAAAAAGGGCGAGACAGTCGGGCTGATAGGAGAATCGGGCTGCGGCAAAACAAGCGTAGGAAGGATAATCACAAAGCTGCTGGAACCCGACAGCGGCAAAGTTTTTTTTGAAGGCCAGGAAATAAGCTCCATAAAAAAGAAGGATTTTAGGGAAAAGCGCAGCAGGATTCAAATGATCTTCCAGGACCCCAGCACTGCCCTGAATCCGCAGTTCCGGATTGGCAGAATACTGAGGGAGGCGCTTTTCAGCATTGGCATAAAACGCAGAACCGATCAGAAAAACAGGATCATGCCCCTTTTGTCCAGGGTGGGCATGAGCGAAGAATACCTGGACCGCTACCCTCACGAATTGTCAGGCGGGCAGAAGCAGAGAATATGCATTTTGCTTGCCCTTTTGACAAACCCAAGCCTGATAGTGGCAGATGAAGTGGTATCTGCACTGGACCTGTCTGTCCAAGCACAGATTCTGAACCTTATGCGCCTTTTGCAAAAGGACTTTGGCCTGAGCATTCTGTTTATTTCCCATAACCTGAACATAATTCACTACATGTCGGACAGGATCCTGGTAATGTACATGGGAGAAATTGTAGAATACGGCCCATGCGAGGAAGTGTACAGAAAAGGCAGGCATCCTTATACCATGCTCCTATTGTCTTCCCTTCTGGACCTGAACGCGGACAAAACCAGCGGAGAGGCAAAAGACAGCTCGGAATTGATACGCGGAGAAAGCTCCTGCATTTTTTATCACCGCTGCCCATGGCGGGACAGGCTATGCCTAGAAAAAAAGCCGCTCTTTGCGGAGCTGGGGCCGGGGCATTACGCAAAATGCCATCACCTGGATATAATTGAGGCAAGCTTAAAATGAAGCTGGCCGTCATCTCCGACATACATATAGACGAGCAGGAAGACGAACTGCAATTTGAGGAGCTACTTGCCAGCTGCGTAAACGCAAGCCATGCCGATTATTTGCTTGTAGCCGGAGACATTTCCGAGCATTACGAAAGAAGCCTGGACTTTATGGACAGGCTTTCAAAAAAAATAAGGATGAAAGCATATTTCTGTTTTGGCAACCATGACCTTTGGTCCAAGCATGAAGCCGGCCTTAACGTAAGCACCATACTTGCGCGTGCAAAAAGCAGAGGCAAAGGTTTTATGCAAAACGAGGCTGTTTTTCTGGACAGCAAAACGGTGCTAATAGCTGGCTGTGGCTGGTACGACTATAGCTTTGCTTTTCCGGGAATGTTTACAAAAGAAGAGCTTTCCGGAAAAGAGTATATGGGCAGAACCTGGCAGGACAGCCTTTATGCATTGCATGGCAAAAGCGATGAAGAAGTTTGCAAAGAATGGAACAGCGAGCTTTTAAACCTTGCAGAAAGTCATGTGGACAAGAACATTGTGTTCATGACCCATATGGTAAACCACCCGGCCTTCCTGGTGGGAGAAGACCATAAAAAGTATGAAATGTTTAAATATTTTAACAGCTTTTTGGGTTCAGAAGGCTTGTACAACATAAGCCGGCATAAAAGCATAAAGACAGCCATCTCTGGGCATGTTCATTACAGAAAGAGCTTTATAGAAAACGGTACACTGTACCTGTGCCGCTGCCTTGGCTATCCGGCTGAATTTCCGGCCTTTGGAGGAAAATCCAGGCTGGAGGACCAGATAACAAGTGCCATCGAAACAATAGAAATAAATTAGGGAGAGAATCCATGAAACAATATGCTGCAATTATTTTTGACCTGGGAATGACCCTTATATATCCCTTAAGATCCGAATCCTTTATAGCCCGCCTTAGAGAGTTTGGAGGTGACGCTGACAGGCAGGTGGTCCGGGAAGCCCTTTCTTTTGTGGACCGCCACTTCATGATAAATTATCCGGGCGTACTGGCAAAAGAGGTTAAGGAATTTTACACTTCTTACGTCAGCATGGTGTTTGCATACCTGCATATTACAAATATTCCCGTCAAGGCTTTTTCTGCGGCAATGATGGAAAAAAGCCCGCCCCGTTCGGAATGGAAGGCTTTTGCGGATACCTTCCCCTGCCTGGACAAGCTGAAGGAAGCGGGGTGTAAGATTGGCCTGTTTACAAACTGGGACCTGGGCGCAAGAGAGCTTCTTAAAAAACTGAAACTTTATAATTATTTTGACAGCATAGTAGTGTCTTCTGAAATCAATTCCGAAAAACCCGATTCGGAAGGCTTTATTTTGAGCCTTAAAAACCTGGATACAAGCCCTGAGCGTGCATTGTACGTAGGTGACAACTTTCATGACGATGTTACAGGAGCCAATGTGCTGGGCATGAAAGCTCTGCTCATTGAACGCTGGGGACACAACGAGTATCCGGAAGCCAATTACGAGCGCATAAACAGCCTTGGCCTTATAAACGAAAATTATTGCAACTAGGTTTCTCTTTTTTTAACTTGCAATGCAAGATATTTTGCGTCTATATTATGCGGACAGGCAAAAAAGCCTATGGAGTCCGGAATGAAGCTTGAAAAAACCCGAAACAT
>JAKPMS010000154.1 GCA_029548805.1 Spirochaetota bacterium
TTTTTCAAAAAAGGCATACTTGTTTTTGGCGCTGTTCCTCCGCGGAACAAGACAGAAGCAGGCCTGAAAAAGGAATTGTCCCTGGCTTATGAACAGGCTATGGCTGCAGATAAGAACAAGGGAAAAGACCAAAGCATTGAAAAAAGCAAAGCCGTCCAAGCCGACACCTACGGCCAGGAATCGCCTTTTTCCATTTCTTCTTTGCTAAATAAAACCCTGTTTGAACCATCCGTGCAGGAAGCATCACTTCTGGAGGACCATTAGTGAAGAAAAAAAGCATCCTCACGGTTTTTTTGTTGTGTGCCCATATCCTGTGGCCCCAGGATGATCAGCAGCTTGTTCTTAAACCAGATAACCCGGCTGCCGGCAGTGAATTTTTTCTTGAAGGGCTATTGCCGGGAGTGGATCCTTTAAGTCTGGATGCACTGGAGCCCCTTACCGACGGGCTTGTGCGTTATGAAGGCTGTGATATACAGCCGCTTGATCATGGTGCAGGCTCCAAAATTGTGTTCAGGTTTTTGGCACTTGCCCCCGGCAGTTCGGAAATAAGCCTTTTGTCTGTACGCCAGGCAAAAAGACTGTACGGGTTTAATACCATAACAGTACAAATTAGCGGGCAAAGAGCAGAAAAAATGCAGCGCTATGGCTACTGGTCTTTTCCGCTGCGGGTATATGAAAGGCAAAGCTTTTATTTGGCTGCCATGAATCCGGACGGACAGGCCGTTCCAGTGCCGGGCTTGGCACTGGAAGGAGCAGTCATTCAGCCTTCCGGGCAAAAAGAGCATTCTTATAGTATAAGCGCCTATAAAAGCGGCAGCCTGTTTCTTCCTGAAGTCCATTTGGCAGACGAGCAGGGCAGTTTCTCCGTAGACAAGGCAACAGTCATGGTATTGCCTGTTGGAAATGCACTCGCAGCGGGCGGCCCATGGGAGCTGAGCCTGCATGTCCAGAACGATGCTTTTGCCGGCAGCCTTGTCAGTTGGGAGCTGGAAGCCAAAGGTCCGGAAGAGCCCGGCTTGGCCTTGCCACCGGACTTGCTCTTGCTGGACCCTGACGGACTGGAAGTGGAATTAATAAAAAACAGCTATGGCGACATAAACACTAGCGAACATTTTTCCAAAATTGGCATCAGAGGAGCCTTTGTTGCCGGAAAAGCCGGAAAGTGGCAATTTGTTCCCAAAAGCTATGAATGGCTGGACCCAAACACAGGGGATAAAAAGCAGGCTGCCGCTAAAAAACATGTATTGCTGGTGCTGGAAAAAGAGACAGAGCTTTGGACCCCGCCTGCTTTTATTGTTGAAGAAGCTAAGAAAGCTGCCAAAAGGCTGGATAAAAAACAGGCTGTTTTGCAAGCAGTCAAAAAAGGGGATCTTGCCAACCTTTATGAAAAAAAGCTTGTAAACAAAAGGGAAGTTCTGGATCAGGCTATGGTAATACTGGCTTCTGAAAGCGGCCTGCCGCTTAAGGCTGAAGCTTACGGCATTTTGTTGCGCACAGAAAAGCTTGCCCTGTTTTACCCCGGCTTAAAAAAAGCAATCCGCCTGCTGGATGAAGCGTTTGGTAACCAAAGGCCGGCAGATTTGTTTTTGTTTTGGTGGCTGTTTTTTGCAGTAATTTTGCTGCTGCCGGCTTTTCTTTTTTTTAAAAAAGGTGCTAAAGCCGTATTGCTGACAAGCGTTGCAGCCGGAATCTGTGTTTTGCTGCTGCTTATCCTGGTGTCCGGCAAGACTTTGCGCTTTCAGAAACGTTTTGTTTCCTTGGGAGGGCAGCGCTTTTCTGTGCCATCCGTGCAGGCTGCCGACATTGGCCCTGCCGCTCCGGGGCTTAGCGGAAAAGTGATAGAAAACGCCGGATCATGGCTATGGCTGGAGGCTGACAACGGAGCTTTGTTCTGGATGCAGAAAGAAAATGTAATGTATTACTGATAGCCGGCGGGATAAAGCTTGAGTTAGCTGCAATAATAAAACAGCAATAAAAGGAGTACAGCCGTGGATTTTGGCGAAATTCTAAAACAATGGGATAAAAAGGCTGCTTCAAAAGGGGGAAACAAGGCAGCTGCTTATTCTTATGAGCAGAAAAAAGAGGATGAAGCCGGCAAAAGCCTGTATATGGGCCTTGACAGGAGCCTGACAAGGAGCCTGTCAAGGAGCCTGACAAGGAGAGAAGCAGAAGCCCTGCCCATAGAAGCAAGGCTGGATTTGCATGGACTGACAAGCATGGAGGCAGAACTGGCTTTGTCAAGGTTTTTTGACAAAGCAGAAAATATGGGCTATCGCAAAATACTTATTGTGCATGGCAAAGGGATACACTCAAGCTCGGAGCCGGTATTGGAACCCTTTGTAAAACGCTGGCTGGAAAGCCGCCCTGCTGCAGGAAGAACAGGCCATCCAGATGCAGCAAACGGAGGGAAAGGAGCTACCTGGGTAATTCTTAAAAACCCGTGAATCAGCGTTCTCTGTAAATGATACGTCCTCTTGTCAAATCGTATGGAGATAGGGCAACCCGGACCGAATCACCCGGGACTATGCGGATATAGTGTTTTCGCATTTTACCTGACAGATGGGCAAGGATTATGTGTCCGCCACTTTTAAGTTCAACCCGGAACATGGTGTTTGGGAGGGATTCCCTTACTATACCCTCCACTTCTATGGCTTCTTCTTTGGCCACAGTGCCTCCTATAAAAAGATGCGGCGTTTCCTGTAACGAAACTGCCTAGACTCCAATTATAGTACGAAGCCTGTCCTCTTGTGTCAACATGACAAGGAGAGGGGCAGTTCAAAACGGCCTTTTGGGCTGTTGACAATGTAGGCTTAAATATGAATAGTTTCAGCCCTGAAGTTATATGACTCGGCATTTTGCGTTCAGTAGAAATTTTTGTATTTTTACTGTAGCTTGGCGGCTCAAGCAAAGAATTGCCAAGCATAACAATGCCGCTGATTGACATGCATAGCGAGGAGGATACAGTGGAAAAGGACTTTACACAGGAAATGCGCGAATCGCTAACGGCCATGAAGCAGGAAATAATAGAAAAGCTGGTTACGATAAATGCTGAATTCAAGGCCATTGTAGAAGAAATGGATCCCAAGGATTTTGTGGATGTAGCTTCTGACGATATTGACAGAAAGATGATAGAGGCCATAGGAACACAGGATCTTAAGCGCCTAAGGGCAATTGAAGCCGCACTCCTGCGCATTCAGCAGGGGCGTTATGGCTTATGCATGAAGTGCTCCAAGCGTATTCCACAGGAAAGATTGCAGGCACTGCCTTATGCTGTGCTTTGTATTGAATGCCAAAAAAGCGAAGAAAGAAGAAATCGTTAACAGCAGCTTTGCCTGCACGAAACTATTCAAGACCAGTATAGCTGCGTCCTGATTTTCCAGGCTTTACCAGCTTATTGAAGCCGGCTTCGCGGGCAGCTTTTAGGCCTTCATCCCTGAAGGCCAATAGCTGATCAGGACTGTGGGCATCAGAATTTACGCAAATGTCTATTTTTCTGGAATATAGCTCCTTGAGTATCCAGCCTTCCGGATAGGGGCTTTTAAAACCGTAACGCGCCATTGCCCCGGTGTTTATTTCTACAATTATATCCGTGCCCACGAGCGCATCCACTGCAAGCATGGCCAAAGAACGGTAATGCTCCGAGCTTTCGTCAAAATACTGCCCATCTCTGTTATTTTTTCTTAGCAGATCAAAGTGGGCCAGAATGTCAAAGCCACCATTCCTTATGCATGATGCAAGGGCATGGTAGTAGTCTTCCGCCATTTGCCATGGTTTATCAGCGTAATATTTTTTAAAATTGGCTGCAAAGTTTTGTGCCGAATCATCCACAATAAAGTAATCTTCCAGCTTAGGGTCGCTTTTTGTTGCGTTCCTGTTATTGGGTGCGGAAAGAAGGTGTATTGCAGCTATACGGTAATCAAGGGAGCCGGTTGAAAAGAGCCGGTCAGTAGGAGCACAAACGGCTTCGATATAGTCTATTTCCAGGCCGCATAGCACTTCCATTTTGCCCTTGTATTTGTCAGCCAGTCCGCTTACGGTAGTCTGGTAGCTGCCAAGCCTGTCCGCATCCATATTCCATGGCGTATAAAAGGGCAGGGGAGCATGAGAAGAAAAGCCAAGGCTGCCTATGCCATAATCATGAGCCGCTTTGGCTATTTCTTCCGCGCTGGTTTTTCCGTCGCAATAGTCGCAATGACTGTGGTAATTGTTAGGCATTGTTAAAGTATAACAAAAACCTTGATCAAAGTCTTAGCCAGGATGGCTGTTTTTAAGCTATTTTGCTATAATATCATAAAAGGACGGATATTGAAAAATGGATTATAAAACGGGATTTTTTCTTGCAAGGGCCAAAGACAAAAGTTTTGACAGCTGGTTTTTAAAAGGCTGCAGCGTTCTGGAAGGCTACCCGGTATTGGATACAGAAAAAGCTGTTCTGATTCCAAAGCCATCGGACTTGCCTGAAGGAACCATTCAGCCAGACTTTAAAGACAGCCCATACTTTGAGGGCTTTCTGGAAAGCCCGGAGCTTGTAGCCAGCTTTGGCTTCAGTTCTTGTATACCGTCCTGGAATGCCGCAAGCCCCGAAGGCTCCTGGTTGGAGCCCGAGCTATGCTTTAAAATTGACGAAAGCTGGAGCCCCTGGATAAAAATGGCATATTGGGCTATGGATGACGGGGTATTAAAGCGTTCGTCCATAAAAAGGCATGCGTCCAATGGCTTGTCTGTTGATACCGACACAGTCAAGCTGGACAAGCCGGCTGCTGCATTCAAATTCCGTTTCCGTTTATGCATGCTGCAAAAAAAAGCGGCAGAAAGCCAAGGCAATTTAATCCGGATCAAGGCTGTTTCCCTTTCATATTCCGATCCAAAACCCGTTTGTGCCCAAAGCACGGTATCCATGCCGGTAGAAAGGCCAGAAAAAAGCTTAAAGGCAATGATTCTGGATACGGTGCCTAGCTGTTCCCAGATGGTATATCCGGATGGCGGAGATGTGTGGTGCAGTCCCACTTCTGTATCCATGGTGCTGGGCTATTGGCAAAAAGACAAAGGCCCCTGTGAGCCCAGGGTAAAGGCTGCTGTGTCAGGTGTGTATGACAGGGTATACGGAGGCCATGGCAACTGGTCCTTCAATGTGGCCTATGCAGGCAGCCAGGCAGGCATGGAAGCCTATGCTGCCCGTTTTGGCAGCCTGGCAGCGCTGGAACCGTGGATAAAAAGCGGAGTGCCTCTGGTGCTTAGCGTATCCTGGAACAATGAAGAAGGCAAAACCCTGTCCGGGGCACCGGTTCCAAAAAGCGCAGGCCATTTGACCACTTTGATAGGCTTTGACAAATGCGGCGACCCTGTGATGAATGAGCCTGCTTCTCCGTCCAATGAAACAGTAAGGCGCACATACAGGCGCAGTGAATTGGAAACCCGCTGGCTGCTTGCCTCAGGTGGGCTGGCTTACCTGATTTTCCCGTCTGACAGTGATGATGAAGACAGGGCCAGGCTTTTTTAGCCCCAAAAACCTGCTTTTTGGGGCCGGACTGGCAATGCTGCTAAGCGGCTTGTCGGCGGCTTTTGCCTTCTGGGGTTTTGGCAGGCTATATTACATGTCCGTATTTCTTGGCCTGTCCGTTTTTGCATGCCTGGCCCTGGCCTGGTTTGCATACCTGCGCTCAGACGGCTTTGGTAAAAGCCCGGAAGAAACAAAGCCGCCGGATGCAGAAGCTCCGAGCGGCGGGCTATTGCCGCTTTACATGTATG
The DNA here is from genome assembly GCA_029548805.1 of Spirochaetota bacterium. Classification (GTDB taxonomy): domain Bacteria; phylum Spirochaetota; class Spirochaetia; order Treponematales; family UBA12059; genus SZUA-370. The sequence continues at coordinate 5,749 of JAKPMS010000154.1, forward strand.
CAAAAAAGGACTCGGACATTATTGCCAGGGTGCCGGTACTGGAAACCCGGAACAAACAGGCTAAAAGTGTTTCTGCAAAAATTGTGCTTTTGTGGGCGGCTATTTGGTTAACGCTCGCGTCTGTGGTTTTTTACAAAATATTTGGTATAGGATCTGTTTATTTCTTGTAGCATAAAAAAGGCTTTATAACAGAGGTACAAATCGAACATACCCGGCGCTGGCTTTGTATAAAATCGCATTTCGTTTTTCATATTTCCATAGGGTCTGTGTTTCGGCAGATATTCCGGTTGGTATTACCAGTCTGCCTCCTTCTTTAAGCTGGCTGGCCAGTTTTGGCGGCAAAGTCCTGGGCGCAGCTGTCACCATTATGGCATCAAAAGGAGCGGCTTCGGGCCAACCCTGTTTGCCGTCTCCTATACGGAACTCGATATTGCCATAGCCCAAAGAGGCCAGCAGTTCCTGGGCCGCAACAGATAAAGAAGGCAAAAGTTCTACGGTATATACTTTTTGTACCAACTCGGCAAGTATGGCTGACTGGTATCCGGAACCTGTGCCAAGTTCCAGAACCTTGTAGCTTGGCTGCGGATCCAAAAGCTCGGTCATAAGGGCTACTATATAAGGCTGTGAAATGGTCTGACCAAAAGCTATAGGCAAAGCCATGTTGGCATAAGCGTCTTTCCGGCTCTTTTCTGGCACAAAATGATGTCTGGGCACTTTGGCCATAGCTTCCAGCACTTTTTTATTGCTTATGCCGTATTGTTGGAGGGTTTTTACTAGTTTTTCCTGTTCATTTTTCAGATTTTCCTCCATGTTTTATATAGTTCCCAGAA
>JAKPMS010000155.1 GCA_029548805.1 Spirochaetota bacterium
GTAGCGGACTGGCTCCTGCCGTTTCAGGAACTTTGCGGTTTTTATAATGGGCAGGGATATGGGCACAATAAGGCTGGCTCCGGCTATCATGGTGCGAAATTCTCCGGAGCGCCTGGCTTTGGACAAGTCTGCCCAGGACAAAAGGACTATTTGGTGATTTTTCCCGTCCGAGTACATGGCTTTTATGACAGCTTCAAGGTCTTCGGGGGCTATAATATCTACAGGCACGCCCAGTACATTTATTCTTTTTACTTTTTCATTGACCATTCGTTGCGCTCCAGAAAAACAATTCGCAAGGAAGCAATTACAAATATTGCGGCTGTTTCCGCCCTTAACACTCCGCTGCCAAGCCATAAAGCCTTGTAGGCGGCATTGTCGAGCCTGTACAACTCCCGGGCTGACAGGCCTCCTTCCGGGCCAACAACAATCCCGTATTCTTCCGGCATTAAGGAACAATACTGGTGCAGGGATGACTGCGCAAGGGCTTGTTCATGAAGATACAGCCCCAAGCGCTTTTTATCCAGCGAAGGATAAGTATCCAGAAAGGCGTCCAGGCTTAGGCTGCCTTCCACCATGGTTGCCACCTTTGAGCCGGACTGGCTTAAAGCCTCTGCAGAAATGCGTCTTAACCTGTCAAGCTTATTGCTTTCTTTTGGTATTGTTCTTTCTGTATTCAAAAGAACAATACGTTCCACACCCGCTTCTGTTGCGGCACGTACTACTTCGTCCAGTTTATTGCCTTTCAGGGTGGCCAGAGCCAGAGTAACAGGCGGAAGCCCGGAAAAAGCATAAGAGCTGGCTTTGTCGGGACCAGTCTGGCTGTTTTTGCTGCTTCTTATATCAGGAATATATTGGCAAAAGCTGTTGTTGTCCGGGCTTACCGCCAGTTTTATGCTGTCTGCTTCTGTTTCCATGATGGTGCATATATATGTTTTGCCGCTTGCATCTATGGCCGGAAAGCTGTTTCCGGTTTTAAGCCTTAGTACATGCAGAAGCCTGTGGGTATGCTTTTTTCCTAAAATACATACAGAACTTCCATCCCGGGATGGTTCGCCATCCCAGGACGGCTTGCCATCCCAGGATGGCGGCAGGAGAAACTGCCGCATGCCTTACTTGATGTTTGCAGCAGCTGTTTCTGTTTCCTTGGCCAACTGGATGTCTTTTACTGTCAGGGCTTCGGACAGGAGGCTGCTGAAATTGGGTTCAGCCAGAATTTTAATGGCTGCATTGAGCTGAATATCATATTCCAGGTCGTATATGGGCGCTATGGAAGTTTTTTCCAGCTGGTTCCTTACAAGCTTTTTTAAAATGCGTTCGGAAACAGGAGAACCAGCCTGTTTTAAGCCGTCCACAAAGCGCTGTACCTGTGCGCTTGAAGCATTGGGGTTAGACACGGCAAAAGAAGCAAAAACGTCTTTCTCTATAAGGCCGGACAAGGAAGCCTCTTCTTCCGGGCTGAGTTCCGGTTCTTTTACTTCCAGGTCCGGAGCTATGCCTGTTTTGTCTATGTTTGCATCGCTGGGCGTATAATATCTGGACATGGTCAGCTTGAAACCGGTTTCTCCAAGCGGAAGAACCTGCTGCACAGAGCCTTTGCCGTAGGTATTTTCTCCTACCAGATAGGCCTGCTTATGGTCTTTTAGGGCTCCCGCCAAAATTTCAGAAGCGCTTGCGGAACCCTTGTTGATCAGCACGGCAATTTTCATGCTTTTTGGTATAGCCAAATCGGGCTTTGCCTGATAGACGGCATTTTCATAACGGTTTCTGGACTTGGTGGATACAATAATGCCCTTTTCAATAAAAAGGTCCGCTACCTGTATAACAGAGGTTAAAAGGCCTCCCGGATTGTTTCTAAGGTCAATAATAAGAGAATTGTATGACTGTGTTTTGAACCAGTCCAGGGCTTCTGTAACCCTTGGCAGGGTTTGCGGAGTAAATTCAATAATACGAAGATAGGCTACCCTGTTTGGAAGCATTGCACGCTTAATGGTTGGAACTTCAATCATGGCCCGTTCCAATTTTTCGTCAAAGCTTAAAGCCGTACCCCTCAGGATAGTGATGGTTACCTTGCTGCCGGGCTCTCCCCTAAGGCGTTTCAGGACTTCGTCCATGGAAAGAGTTTCTGTAGGCTCCCCGTCTATGTGGGTAATCTTGTCACCCGGCATAATGCCTGCCCTCCAGCCGGGTGTATCCTCTATGGGTGATACAATATCCACAAAAAGTCTTTTGTCCGGCTGTTTCGGGTCTGCAAGCGGCTTTGATATGTATAATCCTATCCCGCCAAAACGCCCGGTGGTAGTGTCATTCAGGTCGCTCATCATTGCCTCGGTTAAAAAGCTTGAATAAGGGTCTCCAAGCGATTCAAATAGGCCCTGCATGGCTCCTTCGTACAGCACTTTGGGATCCACAACATCCACATAATTGTCCAGAACAAAATTGAACGCGCTCTGGAAAATTGAAAAATAGCGCTGACTGGCAGCCTTGTTGTCTTCCGCATATACCGGAAGACTGCTGAAAGACAAAATCGTACAAAATCCGGCAACCAGCGCAGTGATTCCCCATGCAGCTTTTATGCCTCTAGTGCTTTTATGCTCTGACATACAGTTAATATTACGCTATTACAAAACTCAGTCAACTATGCAAGTCTGACGGGTACAAGTATTGAAGTACATACCCGGCAAGTAATATCCGTGCAGCTTCTATTGACAGCATAGAATTTTAGACATTAGACTTCCATGACAAGCAAAAAGCTTTTTTTAACTGTCAATTATAAAAACGGCTTACAGGCGGAACAATGGGCGAATTTCTTAGCGATTCTGATTTTGAATTATACCGCAAGCTTATTTATGATGAAAGCGGCATCCATTTTTCCTCAACCAACAGATCCATCCTGGACAGCCGGCTCAGGGAGCGCCTGAGGGACAAAAAACTGGAAACCTTGCAGGAATACTATTCAATACTTATCAAAGACAAAGAAGAATTGAAAATTCTCCTAGATTCCGTTACTACCAACCTTACCCGATTTTTCAGGAACCAGGCGCATTTTGACGCAATTGAGCATTTTGTAGTACCGGAGCTTTTAAAAATAAGGCAGACTGAAAGGCGTATTAGGATATGGAGCGCTGGCTGCTCTACCGGAGAAGAACCCTATACAATAGCCATGCAGCTTAAAGAGTTGTTGCCTCCCGGCTGGAGTTTTGAGGTAATAGCCAGCGACTTGAGCCTTAAATCCCTGATGGTAGGCAAGGAAGGCTTTTATCCCGAATCACGCATACAAGGCGTACCAGACAATTATTTATCTAAATACTTTGACAAAAAGCCCAACGGTTTTCAGATAAAAGAAGAAATAAAAAAAACCATACGTTTTGATTATCACAATTTGAAAAACGATTCCGGACAACGCAATCTGGACGTGATTTTTTGCAGAAATGTTCTTATTTACTTTGATGAAGCAGCCCAGAAAGCAACAATAGAGCGCTTTTGGGATGCATTGGCGGCAAAATCGTTTTTGTTTATAGGGCATTCGGAGTCCCTGTTTGGCATGAACACCAAGTTCGAGTTTGTAAAAACCGATTGGGCTACTTTTTATAAAAAATCTGTTTGATATTGACGGAGGAAAGCATGCCCGATCCAATTTCTGTTATGGTTGTTGACGATTCGGCTTTGATGAGAAACCTTATATCCAAAATAGTAGACTCCACCCCGGGCTTAAAAACTGTGGACAAGGCAATGAACGGTCTTTTTGCGCTTCAGAAAATTCCCAGAAGCAATCCGGATATAATTGTCCTGGACATTGAAATGCCCGAAATGAACGGTATAGAATTTCTTAAAGAACGGAAACGCCTTGGCATAGACATTCCTGTGGTAGTTCTGTCCAGTGTTGCCAAAAGCGGGGCCCAAATTACCATGGAGGCTTTAGCCCTTGGCGCTTCCGACTTTATAACCAAGCCTTCCGGCTCTGTATCTTCCGACATACATACTGTTGCCGCCGAGCTGTCCAGGATGCTTGTGGCTTACGGCTCCAAATATCTGAAAGAAAAAGGCAAAGAAGCCCCAAAATACAGTTTTGAGCTGCCTGAACGCATGTTTGATGCACCTGTCCAGGAAAGAAAAGTATTTAAGCCAGAAATCGCTCCAAAGGCCGCATTGCGCCCCAGGCGCAGCCCTGCTGCCACAGAAATTGTTGCCATAGGAATTTCTACGGGCGGGCCCAATGCCTTAAGAGAAGTATTTGCAAAAATTGATCC
>JAKPMS010000210.1 GCA_029548805.1 Spirochaetota bacterium
TTGGGTACAACATCCAGAGGATGCTGTTGCCTTTATGACACGTTTGAAGATTAAATAGTATCTACTTCAACTGATTTTTACTTTATTAGAAAAAATAAAAAGGGCTGTCTGGATTTTCTTCCTAGACAGCCCCATATACCCCGGCAACTTCATACAATACATAGTTTTGAACTAAAAAGCCGCTAATCTTCAAGAAACTACATAAATTTTTTCAAGTCCATTTTTTTTCAGATAAAAAGTCAATAATATTAAAATGTTTTATTCCTTCCCGACTCATGTCAAATTCGTCGTATGATACAACGAATTTTGGAAAATTATCTTTTATTGCGTTTAAGGAGCCAAATTCTCGCTGAATGGTTTGATCGCTTGAAAGAAGATAGGTCACCTGAATGTATATTTTTTCTGCTTGTTTTTCGGCAACAAATTCTATCTCTTTTACTCCAAGTTTGCCAACAGTAACTCTATACCCACGGCGAAGCAGCTCCATAAAAATGAGGTTTTCAAAAACAAGGTTTACATCTTTTGTGTTTTCTCCAAAAACAGCTTCCCGTATGCCATGATCGGCTATATAAGATTTTTCATTAATTGTTAATATTTTTTTCCTTGCAAGTCTTGCCTTAGAACGCGATAAAATAAAAAGGCATCCTCGCAAGCTTTTATATAATTAAGAATGGTTTCCGGAGCAACTCTGCGGCCCTCATTCTTTATGAATTTGGAAATAGTGTTAGCTGAAAAAATTGTTCCAATTTGGGTTATTACATAGGCAATAATACGCTCCAGTAGCTCTACATCTCTAATATTATTTCGTTTGACAATATCTTTAAGTACAACAGAATTGTAAAGGTCTTTTAGATATTGCTTGCCAGGCTCTTCCGCAAAGCTTAGCTTGCTCAAGTATGGCATGCCGCCGCTTCTTAAGTATTGTGTAAAAAGGTTTTTAACACAGTTATAAGTGAATTTCTATAGTTTTTCTTATTTTATACATCTGTAACTGTATAATTATAATTTATCAGGTTTATTTCACTTATAAGCCCAAAACTAGCAACAAAACACAAAACGTTTTTACCAGGAGAAGTATATAAATTTAAAAAGCAGGCCCGCCCGGAGCCTGCTTTTATTTGTATTCTTCAATCAGGAAATTGCTACTTTTCCATTTTTGGGTTCCAGACTTCCCAAACCTTGCCCACAAGATGCGGCCCCGGTTTCAAGGTAGGCTGCCCCGGCTCCCAGCCTGCAGGTGTTGCTTCCGCTCCTTTGGATGCCCTGACGGTCTGGAATGCCTTTACCTGTCTTATGGTTTCGGCCATTTTCCTGCCAACGGGAGGAGTAAGCACTTCCATGCCCTGGACTACCCCGTCTGGATCTATTATGAAGCGGCCGCGCAGCTCTATGCCCTGGGACTCGTCCCAAACGCCAAATGCGCGTCCGACATTGCCAGCCTGGTCAGCTGCCATATGGAAAGGGATGCCCCCGTCCACCATCTTAACCAATTCGTGATCATTCCACATTTTGTGGACAAAATGGCTGTCCACGCTTACAGAAATTACTTCCACTCCTAGTTTCTGGAGCTCCTGGTATTTATCGGCGACCGCCGATACTTCAGTCGCTCAGACAAAGGTGAAGTCGCCCGGATAGAAGCATACCAGGACCCACTTCCCCAAAAAGTCGGACAATTTTACCGTGGTAAAAGCGCCTTTGTAGTACGCTGGAGCAGTAAAGTCGGGGGCTTTTTGTCCCACCTTGACGCCCATCGATACCTCCTTTTTTTCTATACTGGCTTGTTCAATGTTTTGCACCGGTTCCGGAGTTCCGGACACCGAGCTAGTTACCCGGGCACAGCCCTGGGGTTGATCCGCCATCTCTCCTCCCTTCTGAATACCGGTTTGTGTGTATAGAGGTAAAACTTTTTTACAGGCAACGCCTTAGTTATGAGCATAAGCCATTATTAAAAATTGTCAAGTGACTATAAAAAGCGGCTGTTTTGCAAACCGGCAATTTTTTTGTAAATTTGTTTCATGAAAACTGTCGGTCCTCTTGCTATTTTGATATTGTTAATCTCCTGTGTTCCCGGAAATGCGTTTAGGACTGCTGATGTGCAACAGAAAGGAGCCGCTATGTCCAAAAATACCGGCAATATTTGTTTTGTAGAGCCCACAGAAGAACTAAAAGCCAGGCTTAGCCCGGAGCAATGGGAGGTGCTGGTAAATGCTGCCACGGAGCCGCCGTTCCGCAATCCGTACTGGAACAACCACAAGCCGGGCATTTATGTGGACGCCATAGACGGTACTCCGCTTTTTTCCAGCCAGGCCAAGTTTGATTCCGGCACAGGCTGGCCAAGCTTCTGGGAGCCTATAGAAAAAGACAAGCTGGTATTTATTGAAGACCTTTCCTTTGGGATGAAGCGTATAGAAGTAAGGTCCAAAAGTTCGGCAGGGCATCTTGGCCATGTTTTTGATGACGGCCCTGAGCCAAGCGGCCTTCGTTATTGCATAAACTCGGCCAGCCTGCGCTTTATTCCCGCAGAAGAGCTGGAAAAAGAGGGTTACGCCAAGCTGGCTCCACTGTTTGCCCCATAAGTTGCATGGCTTTGGCTAGCATCCTTGTTTTAGGCTGCTTTTTTTAAGAGCGTCCCATATTCCGTTTATGTAAACCGCACCCAGAGCCCTATCGTACAGGCCATAACCGGGGCGGCCTTCTTCGCCCCATATCATCCTGCCGTGGTCCGGACGCATGGGCCCGTCATAGCCTGCCCCGTAAAGGCTTGCCATTATGCCTACCATGTCCAGCGAGCCGTCTTCCGAAAGGTGGGCGCTTTCTTCAAAGCTGCGGTAGCCGGTTATTTTTACATTTCTGCAATGCACAAAATTGATGCGGCCAAGGCTTGCAAAGCTTTCTGCCATGTCCGCAAGCTTGTTGTCCGGGCTTACGCCAAGAGAGCCAGTGCAAAGGGTAAGTCCGTTATACGGGCTGTCCACAATTTTTAAGAGTCTTTCCATGGCAGCTTTGTCTGTAATTATTCTAGGCAGCCCAAATACTGGCCATGGCGGATCATCCGGATGTATGGCCAGTTTTACACCGGCAGCTTCTGCTTCCGGGACTACAGCCTTAAGGAAATATTCCAGGTTTTTCCACAGGCCTTCTTTGCCCAGGGCTTTAAAGCCGGTCATCAGCTTTTGCAGCTCTTCTTTGGTATAGCTGGAATCCCAGCCGGGCAGCTCCAGCTCTCCGCCGGAAGGGTCCATTGAGTCAAGTTCCTTGTGGCTATAGGAAAGAACAGCGGAGCCGTCAGGGCGCTGCATAGCCAGCTCTGTGCGCAGCCAGTCAAAGACGGGCATAAAGTTGTAGCACACTGTGCCCAGCCCTGCCCTGCCAACGGCTTTTAGCGATTCTATAAATGCGTCTATGAACTTGTCCCTGTCAGGAGCGCCTAGTTTTATGTCTTCATGAACCGGGATGCTTTCAATAACACTAAGCTTTAGGCTGGCCGCTTCTACCGTATTTTTAAGGGTCAATAGCGACGCCAAAGGCCAGGCCTGCCCTGCCGGCACATCATATACGGCGCTTACTATACCCTTTACGCCCGGTATTTGCCTTATATAATCCAGCCTTACCGGGTCATCCTTGCCAAACCACCTGAAGCACATTTCCATACAGCTGCCCTCCGCTTAACTGGCAGCAGTATACATAAAAGCTTTTTTTTATTCCATGCGGCAGGCTTTTACAAAGGCTTTAAGCCTGTCAATTTCTTCCTTTACCCGTTCCGGAGCAGGCCCGCCGACATGTTTCCTTCTGGAAACACAGGCCAGGGGCTCCAGCCAGTAGCCAAGCTTTGCGGCGTCTATCCCAAACTCCTTAAAAAATGGGGAAGCTTCTGCCAGATCAGCGTTGTCCAGCTCTTTTAGCCTGAGCTTTTTGCTGTCTGCAATGGCCACTGCCTTTTTTACGGCAGCATAGCTATCCCTAAAAGGCAGGCCCTTGCTGGTTAAAAGATCCGCAAGGTCGGTGGCTTCCGCAAAGCCGGTATCAAGCGCCTTTGCCATATTGGCTGTTTTTGGCTTTAAGCCATTAATCAGTGCAACAAAGGCGGGAAAAAGGCTGTTAAGGCTGTCATGAATGCCAAAAACGGCTTCCTTGTCTGCCTGTAAATCCCTGTTGTAGGCCAGGGGCAGCCCTTTTTGTATGGTCAAGAGCTCCATAAGGGCTCCAAACACCCTGCCGCTTTTGCCCCTTGCCAGCTCTGCCACATCCGGATTTCTCTTTTGCGGCATGATGGAAGAGCCGGTTGAGCAGTCGTCAGCAATTTCTATAAACCCAAACTCGCTGCTGCTCCACAGTATAAGTTCCTCGCAATAACGTGACAGGTGCATCATGAATATGGATGCGGCAGCCGCATATTCTGTGCATGCATCCCTGTCTGCCGTGGCGTCCATGTCATTGCGGCTGGGCCGGGCAAAGCCAAGGCTGAGCGCTACTGCCTCCCTGTCCAGGGGCAGGCCAGAGCCGGCAACGGCAGCAGAGCCCAAGGGGCATTCGTTGGCCCTTATGGAAGCGTCTTTAAAGCGGCCATAGTCTCTTTCCAGTGCCGCACACCAGGCCAGAAGGTGAAAGGCCAAGGTGGAAGGCTGGGCCCTCCTCAAGTGGGTATAGGATGGCATCATGCTTTCTGTATGCTTTGCAGCCAAATTGCAAAGGCTGTCCATTATGGTCAGTATGCCATGCTGCGCATCGGAAAAGGCTTTGCGCAAATACAGCCTCATGTCCAGGGCCACCTGGTCATTTCTGCTGCGCCCGGAATGTACAGCCCTGCCGGCTGCCCCCAGGCGGCGTGTAAGCTCCTGTTCTACAAATGAGTGAATGTCTTCACAGCCATCATCAACTTCCAGCTTGCCCGCCCTTGCTTCTTCCAGCATTTCCAGAATGGCGTCAACAAGGCTCCTGGCCATATCGCTTTTTATTATGCCAGTTTTGCCAAGCATGGATGCATGGGCGGCAGAGCCTTCAAGGTCTACTTCCATAAACCTTTTATCCACTGCCAGTGACGACAAAAAAGCCTCCACCTTAGGGTTCAAGGCTCCGGTGCCTACCTCCCACAGTTTTCCTGCTTTTTCCATCTTAAATTGCCACGGCCTTTTTGTCCGCCTTAGCTGACAATCCGCCGCTGCAAGCGCCTTTGGCAAGCACAGTCAGGTTTTCATCTGCATGGCTGTCTTTCTGGCTTGCGGCTGCTTCGTGGGCCAGTTTTTCCTTCATGATACTTCTGGCTTTTACAGGCAGGGAATACAGATTTATAAAACCGCTTGCATCGTGGTGGTCAAACAGGGGGCCTGTAGCAAAGCTGGCCAAAGAATGGTCGTAAAGGGAATAAGGCGAACTCATACCGGCACTGCCAATGTTGCCTTTCCAGAGCTTTACTTTTACGCTTCCTGTAACAGTTTGCTGTATGGAATCCACAAAAGCATTCAGCGCATCCATTAGTGGAGAAAACCATTCTCCCTCATATAGCAGTTCTGCAAAGCGCTGGGCAACTGTGGTTTTAAAAGACATGGCTTTTCTGTCCAGGCATAGCTGCTCCAGCTTCTGGTGGGCTTCCATTATTATGGAACCGGCAGGGGTTTCGTATACGCCCCTGCTTTTCATACCCACAACCCTGTTTTCCACCATGTCCAGGATTCCTACTCCATGCTTGCCGCCAATTTTGTTAAGTGCCGCAACAAGCTCGCTGCCTTTCATGGCTTTGCCATTAAGCTTTACAGGAATGCCTTTATCAAAATAAAGCTCAATATATTCGGCTTTGTCGGGGGCTTTTTCCGGTACCGTACACATTTTAAGCATGCCTTCCAGCTTGGGTTCATTTTCCGGGTCCTCAAGGTCCAAGCCCTCGTGGCTTACATGCCACAGATTGTCATCCCTGGAATAGGCATCCCCGTCCTTGTATGGCGCGGCAATCCCCCTGGCTTTAAGGTATTCCAGTTCTTCTTCCCTGCTCTTTATTTCCCAAACCCTCCATGGGGCAATAATTTCCAGCTCGGGTGCAAAGGCTTTTATACCCATCTCGAAGCGTAGCTGGTCATTGCCCTTGCCGGTGCAGCCATGGGCTATTGCGCTGCAGCCTTCTGCCAGGGCTGTTTCCGCCAGGCTTTTGGCTATAAGAGGTCTGGCGGCAGCTGTACCAAGAAGGTATTTGTTTTCGTACATGGCTCCGGCTTTTACCAGGGGCCATAGGGCTTCTTCCACAAAGGCGTCTTTAAGGTCTTTAATTACAAGTTTTTTGGCGCCAGAAGAAAGGGCCTTTTTTTCCATGCCTGCCCAGTCGCTTTCCTGCCCCACGTCTCCGCATACCGCTATTACTTCGCAGTCATAATTTTCTTTTAACCAGGGTATGATTACTGTGGTATCAAGGCCTCCGGAATATGCAAGTGCTATCTTTTTCATTACTCTTCTCCTAAAGTTAATTATCTGCAAGCCGGATTGCGCCGGGGAATATCTCTTTTCCACTGCGGGCAACGGCGGGTGCCCAAAGCACAAGTGCAGCAAAATGCCTGTAGCAGGCTGGCTGTACTTGGCGGGCGGCTGCCAAAGGCGAACAAAGTTGGTCTATGGCAGACAAATAATGATGGCCGTAAAGCAATCCTAATACGGCTATCCTAGCCTGCACGGACTAAAGCCATCAGGCTATCCAATCAAATTAAAATGTCTGGTTAAAAAAAAGGATTAACGACGACGGAGGCGAAGAGGGGCGGGAGAGGTAAAGGAAGCGAAAGAATGGCTAAAATTGCAGCAATAATGACATGATTTGTCAAACTGGATAAAAGCGCTTGGCTTTGTCACGGCGTATCCTCCTTGGCAAAAAACTTAAGCCTTGCTTTATGGGCAGCTCTAAAAACTGAAGTTTTTAGAGACCCTCTTATATAATAATTATCGAAGCATACCCAAATTTAATAAACATATCAATAGCCAAAATTGCAAAAAGCGGCTCCATACCCTCAAGTTAAGGGTATTGTCAACTTTTTCTGGCCTTATATGGATTCATGTGCATACTTTTAATTATAATACTATCAGTATAATGCAAGGAGGTTTTAGTGGTTGCCTTTCTGCTGGTACATGCAAAATATGCCAAACGGGCTAATGCAGCTGTATTTGAACTTTTAACTGCCATATAATAGATCTGAAAATTTACCCAAGGATGGTTATATGAAAATTGTAAAACTTGTTTTTGTGCTTGTTATAGTAATTTTGGCGGTTATATTTGCTGCCCAAAACAGTTCAATTGTAAACATAAGCTTTTTTTCCTGGTCTGCTTCCGGATCTTTTTCTTTAATACTTATTCTTACCCTTACTTTGGGTATCCTGGTGGGCGTAATTATAATGGCTCCTAGCGTTTTTAAGCGCTGGTTCCAGAGTTCCGGCCTGCAGCGCAAGCTTAACAGGCTGGAAAACCAGAAGCGTTCCGGAAAGAAGCTTTCAAAAAAGGCTGTGGAAGAGGAAGAGGAACAAAAACCGGAGCTTGCTGATGGCTGAAAGGAAATATAAATGACACCCACCAAAGAACAACTGGAGCGTTTAGAAAAAATTACACAGCTGCCGGGCATCCCGGCACATGAAATGCAGGTCAGGGAATACCTGAAGGAGGAGCTTTCAAAGTATTCGGCGGAACTGGTTTTTGACAAACTTGGCAGTATTTTTGCCGTAAAGCGCTCAAAACAGAAAAACGCTCCCAAACTTATGATGAGCGGCCACATGGACGAAGTGGGTTTTGTTGTAAAACAGATTACGCCAAAAGGCATGATCAGGTTTTATCCCCTGGGCAGAACATGGGAGCATGTAATCCTGGCGCAAAGGGTAAAAGTGTATTCCGGCTTGAACGGCAAAGCCTATCCCGGCGCGGTAGCATCCATCCCACCCCACCTTTTGCCAGAAGACTCGGCACACAAGCTGTTGTCCGTTGACCAGATGCTTATAGATATAGGCGCGGACAGCCGGGAAGAAGTGCTGGCCCTGGGCATAAGGCCTGGCGACATGATAGTAGTGGACGGCCCCTTTGTTCCGCTCTTGGGCGGGAGGAAGCTTCTGTCAAAAGCCTGGGACAACCGCTTTGGCTGTGCCATGGCAATAGATGTTCTAAAGGAACTTGCAGAAGAGGAGCTGGATGTAGACCTGTACATAGGGGCTACAGTCCAGGAAGAAAGCGGCCTGCGCGGGGCAAAAACCGCAGCCTACGAAATAGAGCCGGATCTTTCCATAGTTTTTGAATCATCCGCAGCCAACGACAACCAGGGCAATCCGGACGAGTTCGGCCAGCAGGGCCAGGGCATGCTGTTAAGATTTCTTGACAGGACTTCCATAACCCACAGGGGCCTGTTCCTTTACAGCAGGAGCCTTTGCGAAGCCAGGGGCATTCCTTACCAGCATTTCATGGCACTGGGCGGCACGGATGCCGGAGAAATTCATACCAGCCGCTCGGGCTGCCCGTCCATGGTGGTGGGAATTCCTTCCAGATACATTCATACCAATTCCAGCATAATGGATTTCAGGGACTACTCTGCGGTCAAGGATTTTGCCCTTGCCTTTGCGCGGAGCATGAACAGCAGGGTTTACGAAGAAAACATACTGTCATACAGCAATTGAAGCATGAAAGACATACCGGTTTTTGACATTCATGCGGACTTGCTCATGGACCTGTTTCGCCGCCGCGAAAACGGCGAACCTTGCAGCCTTGCGGCAAACCACTTGCCCCGCTTGTCGGCGGGAGGCATCAGGGGAGCAGTCATTGTGGACTGCCGCATGGCGGGCGAAAGTGCCGGCCACGAGCATCTGGAAGCTTTTATAAGGACGGCCAGGGCAGAAATCTTGGATACAGAAAACAAGGGTATTGCAAAATGCATTCTGTCCGGTAAAGACATACAAAAGGCCCTGGATGAAGGACGCATTGCCCTTGTGAGCGCCTATGAAGGCTTAAAGGCTACAGGCGGAAATTTGTCCTGGATAAAAAGGCTGTACAGCGAGGCCTTCCTGCGTGTTGCTGTATTGACTCACAATGATGATAACGAATATGGCGGAGGTGCCCTTGGCAGCGGTCAAGGGCTGTCCCAATTGGGCATGGATGCTCTGGAACTTATGAACAAGCTGGGCATACTGGTGGACATGGCCCATGCCAGCCCAAAAACGAGGCAAGACATACTCATGGGATCGGAAAAACCCGTCATGCTGTCCCACACTTCTTCTGCGGCAATTTACAATACAGGCAGAAACCTGAGCAATATAGAACTAAGGCAGATAGCAGATCACGGAGGACTTGTTGGGGCTATGACAAGCCCGGCAGCCATAGCTGCCCCCGGAGACAGGCAAAATCAGAGCCTGGCCCGTTACATGGAGCATCTTGTCAACATGATAAATGTAGCCGGCACAGAACATGTAGGCCTTGGACTGCACTTTTGTGAATACCTGTACAGCAGGGAGGAATATCCGCCTATCCAAAAGCTGGAAGACGCATCCAAAACCGGGGCAATTCTGGATGCCTTGTCAAAAGCGGGTTTCAGCAAAAATGACATATACAAAATTGCATGGGGCAATTTTGTAAGGGTATTTTCAGAATCCTGTCCGTAAAAATTATATAGTTCTTCTAAGCTTAGTGGGTTTTTAGTTCAACGCTTTATATTGTATGGAGCTGGCTGGTATATACAATATAGGGTATGGTTTTTTATAAAATTGCCTTTCCCACTTATCTTCGAAGAACTAGTTAAAAATTAACCTGTTCTTATAAAAAGCCGGTTTCAGATATCTTCTGTAAATTGCCCGTTTTTTATCCGTTTGACAAAGTCCATATTTTTTTCAAGCAGCATTTTAAACAGGGCTTCACCCTTTTCTTTGGAGGCAAGACTCGCATCCCCGTTCATGGCATCTGGAAACCTGGCTTTTAACAGGCCAGGCCCTGCCAGGGGTGCAACAAAGCCCTTTTTCATGTGTTTTTTTGTGCCTTTAGGGTCCACCAAGCTTGTATCTATAGCAAGAACAAGAGACGTTTCATCCTCCCCTGCATGACCCTGGGCAGAGCATATTTTTAGAATTTCGTTTGAGTAAGTAGCCCACCAGCTTATAGCGGCAGCAGTTGCTCCAGCCTCCGCTATCCTGTCACAGGCTATGCTCAACATTGCTATGTTGCCGCCGTGGCCGTTCATAAAAATGATATTTTTAGCCCCCCCACGCAGCCAGGGAGCAGCCTATTTCAGAATAAAGAGAGACAAGTGTTTCCGCTTTCAGGCAGACAGTACCGGAAAAAGCCGCCAACAGCGGAGAATAGCCGTAGTTTACCGGAGGCATTGTCAATACTTCGTCAGCCATCTGCCCCTCCAAATCAGCACACAATCTTTCAGGAATAAGATTGTCCGTACCAAGGGGACAGTGCATGCCATGAGCCTCATGGCTACCCACCGGTATAATTATTGTATCAATTTTGGATATGGCTTTCTTGAATTCTTCAGTATTCATGAGAGCTGTATACATTGTTTTGCTCCTAGGTTAAGCGTCTTTTACATGAGTATAAACTGCAAGCAGGGGGCTGGCTATTGGTTTGTGCGATTTTTTAGCAATTGCCAAACTTTTTTTAGTCAAACTGTTTTTACTTTACGCAGCTATGGCCTGTTTGACATCTGCAGATTTTTTTTTTAACTTGAATGGATGGATACAGCATGACAGCTGCATTCCATCAAGGAGCGGTGAACATGAACTATAAACAGATGGAAATTGTCAAGTCAAGAAAGGGTTTTATAGCTGCACTGGATCAGAGCGGGGGCAGCACGCCCAAGGCGCTGGCCCTTTACGGCATTCCTGAAAGCCAATACGGCAACAAGGATGAAATGTTCGATCTTGTGCATAAAATGCGCACAAGGATCATAACATCAAGCGCATTCAACTCGGACAAAATCCTTGGTGCCATACTGTTTGAGCAAACCATGGACAGGAAAATAGAAGGCAAATACTCTGCCGACTACCTGTATGACATAAAGGGAGTGGTTCCATTTCTTAAAGTGGACAAGGGGCTGGAAGAAGAAGCGGACGGCGTCCAGCTTATGAAGCCCATCACAGATCTGGAGGACACGCTAAGGCGGGCCAAGGAACGCAATATCTTTGGCACAAAAATGCGCTCAGTAATAAAAAAGGCCAATGCAAAGGGCATAAAAGCCATTGTTGACCAGCAGTTCGACATAGGCAAAAAAATAATTGCCGCGGGGCTTGTTCCCATAATAGAACCGGAAGTGGACATAAAAAGCCCGGAAAAAGCCCGCTGTGAAGAAATTTTAAAGTCCGAGATAAAGCGCCGCGTGTCCGCTCTGGAGCCGGGCGAATTCATCATGCTAAAGCTAAGCATTCCTACAGAAAGCAATTTGTACAAGGAGCTTTTGTCGCTGCCCAATATACTACGCATTGTTGCCCTTTCCGGCGGCTACAGCAGGGAAGAAGCCAATACAAAGCTTGCGGAAAACAGCGGCATAATAGCCAGCTTTTCCAGGGCTCTTGCAGAAGGCTTGAACGCAAAACAAAGCGACGCCGAGTTCAATGCAATGCTTTCAGATTCAATAGACAGCATTTATGATGCGTCCGTAAGCTGATAGCCGCACTTGTTCGTAATATTTAGCCGGCGGCTTCCCGAATTTCTGCGAACAACTTGCCGGCTAAACTTTAAAGCGCTCATTTTTATGCTTGGCTGATGCTTTTTATGCCAAAATTTTATAATATCCCTTTATGAAACGATCAGACATGGAGCTTTTAGCCCCGGTAAGCTCTTTTGAGTCCCTGCAGGCCGCAAATCAGGGCGGGGCAGATTCTGTATACTTTGGCGCCGGCCCGCTAAACATGAGAAGCGCGGCCAGTTCCGGCATACAGCCCGGGCAAATATGCGAAATTGTGTCCATAGCCCGGGACAAGGGCATAAAAAGCTATATTACACTAAATGTTACGATTTTTGACGATGACATGAAATGCCTTCTGGATACGCTTGACAAAGCTGCTAAATACAAAGTGGACGCCAT
The DNA here is from genome assembly GCA_029548805.1 of Spirochaetota bacterium. Lineage (GTDB taxonomy): Bacteria > Spirochaetota > Spirochaetia > Treponematales > UBA12059 > SZUA-370. The sequence continues at coordinate 12,027 of JAKPMS010000210.1, forward strand.
TATTGCCAGCGACATAGCTGTAATGGAAGAGGCCCGCAAAAGGCAGCTTTCCGTGCATGCTTCCACCCAGCTGAATATTGCCAATTATTCTTCTGTCAAGTTTTATTCACGCTGGGTGGATGCCATAGTGCTGGCCCGCGAGCTTGACCTTGGGCAAATAAAAGCCATTACAGACAAAATTGCGCTGGAAAAGATAACGGGGCCATCCGGAAAGCTTCTAAGGATAGAAAACTTTGCCCACGGTGCCCTTTGCATGGCCGTATCCGGCCGCTGTTACATGAGCCTTCATACCCACAATTGCTCGGCAAACCGCGGCCAGTGCGTGCAGGTTTGCAGGCGTTCTTACAGCCTTACGGACAATGACAAGAATGATAACGCAAACCTGAAGGTTCAGGGCCCTTATATCCTGTCACCAAAGGATTTGTGCAGCCTGCCCTTTCTTGACAAATTGGTAAATGCGGGCTCCAGCATACTAAAAATTGAAGGGAGGGCCCGTCCTCCGGAATATGTGCTAGCCGTTACCAGGGTATACAATCATGCGCTTATGGCCATTGCAGAAGGCTCATACAGTGCCGATCTGGCAAAAAAGCTGGAAGAAAGCCTTGTAAAAACTTTTAACCGGGGCTTTTGGGATGGCTACTACCTTGGTGCAAAAGTTCCCGAACTTAGCACAGCTTACGGCTCTGCCAGCCCTTACAGAAAGCGTTTTGTAGGTACAGTAAGCAATTATTACAGCGGGCCCGGCATAGCCTCTTTTACAACAGAGAATGAAGGCCCGACAGAAGGCCAGGATGTATTGATAATCGGCCCCACAAGCGGCGTAGTAGAACTGACAGCAAAAAGCATGCTTGTGGATGATATGCCAAGCAGCAAGCCGGACAGGGGCAGGACCGTAACCATGCCTGTGCCATGCAAGCTAAGGCGGGGCGACAAGCTGTATGTTCTGGAAAAACGGGATTAGCCGCAAACTCTTTTAAGCAGTATTTTGTACTATGTAGTTCCCCAAACCTTAGTGTTAGAGCCTGTTTTACAAAAATATTGGCATATATTGTATAGGTTTGAGCGGCTTCATACAATATATGGTACCCAAAAGAGCTAACACTAATCTTCTGGGAACTATATATAGGTTTGAGCGGCTTCATACTATATATAGTTGCCAAAAGAGCTAACACTAATCTTCTGGGAACTATGAAAGGATAAGCATATGCCCTTGACAACAGAAGAAAGGCTGCGCCTTGAAGAAAAAGCCCATGAACTGCGCTGCCTTAGCGTGGATACAGTAGCCTGGGCCGGCTCCGGCCATATTGGGGGAGCCATGTCAGCCATGGACATCCTTACCATCCTGTATCACAAATACATGAAAATTGACCCTAAAACACCGGATTTGCCGGACAGGGACCGCTTTGTGCTGTCCAAGGGCCACGTGGGAGTGGGATACGCGCCGCTGCTGGCGGAGCTCGGCTATTTTGACAAGGAACTATTAAAAAAATATAACCATACTGGCAGTCCGCTTGGCATGCACCTTGATTCCCTCAAGGTTCCGGGCGTTGAGGCTTCCACGGGCTCCCTGGGGCACGGGCTGGCCATAGGACTGGGCATGGCTCTTGGGGCAAGGCTAAAGAAAGAGGCATGGAAAACCTTTGTGCTGCTTGGCGACGGGGAATGCAACGAAGGCGAAGTATGGGAATCAGCCATGGCTGCAAGCCATTTTAAAGCAGTCAATCTGGTCACAATAGTGGACAGGAACATGTGCATGATTGACGGGCCAACAGAAGAGGTAATGGGGCTGGAGCCATTTGCGGACAAATGGAAGGCTTTTGGCTTTGATGTACTGGAAGTCAACGGACATGACTTTAAAGAACTGGCCTTTGCCCTGGACAAAGCGTTGGCAGCCAAGGACAAGCCGGTAGCAATAATAGCCAATACCATCAAAGGCTGCGGCATAGATTTTATAGCCGGCGACTACAAATGGCATTATGGCAGCTTTGACGAGGAGACAAAAGCCAGGGCCAAGGCAAGCCTTGTCCGCTACAAAGAAGCAAGACTAGTCGCCGTTGGCCTCGCCTCTGGCGTTGCCGCTGGGCCGCTGCCGGCGCAAGGAAAGGAGCCCGCACAATGAGTAAAATGACTAATACAAAGCCGGACTCCGAAAAAATGTCCGCATCTGAAGTATACGGAAAAACCCTTAGCGAACTGGGAGAAAAGCATCCTGAAATAGTGGGGCTGTCTGCCGACCTGGCAGGTTCCACCAAAATCGGGCTTTTTGGAAGCCAATTCCCGGACAGGTTTTTTAACGCGGGTATTGCAGAACAAAACATGTTTGGCATGGCAGCCGGGCTCGCCAGCGCCGGGCTAGTGCCTTTTGTATCAACCTTTGCCGTTTTTGCATCCATGCGCGCTTTGGAGCAACTGCATTCGGATATATGCTACCCAAACCTGAACGTCAAAATAATAGCTACCCATGCGGGGCTATCCTTTGGACAGGCTGGAAGCACCCATCACTGCACAGAAGACCTGGCCATAATGAGAAGTTTGGCCAATCTTGCCGTCATGGCTCCGGCAGACGGTATTGAAACCGCCCATGCAGTAAGGGCTGCTTACGAGCGCAAAGGTCCTGTGTATATCCGGATAAACCGCGGCTTTGACCACACGGTTTACGACAGGCCGGACTACGGCTTTGAGTTTGGCAAAGCCCAGATGATGAGGGACGGCAGCGACCTTAGCATTATATGCTGCGGCTCTACTGTGTGGCGCGCTGTAGAGGCAGCCAAAATGCTGGAAGAAAGCGATGGCCTTAAGATTAGAGTTTTGAACATGCACACAATAAAGCCGATAGACAAAGAAGCCATAAAAAAAGCCGTAAAAGAAACGGGTCGCATAATCACTGCAGAAGACCATAACATTTTTGGCGGCCTTGGCAGCGCGGTTGCAGAAGTGGCTGCAGAAACAGGCAGGCCATTTGCCTTTAAAAGGCTTGGAGTACCCGACACTTATTCCATAATAGGCAAGCATGAAGACCTTATGGCCCATTACGGCTATGACGAAAACGGCATTATGGCAGCCGCAAAGGAAATGATGGGCAGGAAACCGTATACATACTGAGGATCAGCAAGCCCGGAGCAAGTCTACCGGGCCTTTTACAGCCAAGAGCCGCCCAAAGGCGGCTGTTTGCGGCCGAAGGCGATCAGTCCAGCCGCTTAATTTTTATGATGGACGGGATATGCCTCAGGTTTCGCTCTACAGTCCTGGCATCCTCAAGATTCTGATAAGCCATGGTAAAAAAGCCGTACAGGCTGTCGTGGCCGTCTTCCAGGCGGCCTTCAACAAGGCGCCCGCCATGCTTTTTTACCGCATTTTCTATTTCAGAAAAAAGATCGGCAACCCTGCGGCTGCTTACATGGTAGCGCCTTGTCAGCCCGGGAGCTGTTTCCCAGCTTACCTCTACCCTGCGCTCCGCGAATTCTGCTATGGCGGGCAGGTTCCTGCATGATGCCTTATGCACTATTATGCCTCTGCCCCTGGAAACATAGCCCACTATCCTGTCCCCCGCGCTGGGCTTGCAGCAGGCGGCAAAGCGCACCATAAGGTTGCCAGCACCGCTTATGCTTATACCTGCCCTGGATGAATCGGTTGCAAGGCCGGGCACATAGGCTCTGTAGTCAAGGGCTGCAATGTCAGGCAGCTGGTCCCCCGGCTTTATTTCCGCACGCCTTACTTCCAGTTCCAGCTTTTTTTCAGTTTCCTTTATGGCTGGCTTGGCTTTTTCTTCCGGTTTTTCGTCGCGCTTTCTAGCTACTATGTTTTTGTCTATTGCAAGCACTTCGCCCTGGGCTACCAGCCAGGCTCTGATTCTGGAGCGGGCTTTGCTGGTTTTAACTGCCTTGAGCCAGTTAAGGTTGGGCTTGGCTGTTGCACTGGTAAGAATTTCCACCACCTGCGTGTTTTTAAGCTCTGAATCAAGAGGGATTATAGCCCCGTCAG
>JAKPMS010000173.1 GCA_029548805.1 Spirochaetota bacterium
ATATACGGCAATGCCGACACTTATTTCAACAAAGGCTGATTCGTTAAGTTTCAGTATATTACTCACCAATTGCCTGTATTTTGTCTGGACAAATTCCTTAAAGGGGATGCCAGGCAAATATACGCAAAACTCGTCCCCTCCCAGCCTGCCTATTATGTCTATTTGGCGAAATGTCAGTTTTAAGCCTTTGCTTATGTGTTTCAGCACCAGATCTCCCGCCAAATGACCCAGGCTGTCATTGATCTTCTTGAAGTTGTCGCAGTCAAGGATAATAAGGGCATCCAAACTGTTTCTGTCTTTGGCAGCCATGCTTTTAATGATCTTTTCCCTGGCAGTAGTTCCGTTATACAGGCCGGTCAAACCATCCAGCTGCGATTTGGCTATTAATTTTTCTTTTTCTTTTTCTTCCCGGCTTATATCCACCAATTTTCCGATTACAGAATGCTTTTTTCCGTTTGCGTCCTTAAGATAAGAAAGCAGCACCCTGAAAGTAAAAAAATCTTCGCCGCTATATGGCAGCTTTATGGTATACGAATTACCCGCATGGCCGTTGTTCCCGGCTTCTTTCACCGAATTCTTGATTATATTTAAGGCTTCTGCCTTGTTGTTAAAAGGGCCAAGCTTTTCGCCAAGCCTTTCTGCCACTTTAAGGCCTTCAGTTTTGATATGATATTCAAAAAGGTATTCGTCGGATAAATTGGAAATGATTTGGTATCTTTTGTTCTCCATCTTGTAGCGGTTTTTTGCACGGTAGCTGTAAAGCATCAAATACGAAAGTACCAGTATAATCAAAAAAACTGCGGCAAATATTTCCGCACCATAGCTGCCAAGAATCATCGTTATGGTTATTTTTCTTTCAACTTGTGCTGCAACGTCCAGAACCAGGCTGTCCATGCGGCTTTTGTCAATTGCCGCAATGGCCTTGTTTAGGACGGAAATAAGAACCCTGTTTTCCGGAGCAACGCCCAGGCAATATGCCCTGTCTTCTTTGCCGGTAGGCACCATAATTATGTTGTTATAACTATTCTGCAGGGAGTAATAGGCCAGCGAATAGGCATTGCCGTAGCCGTAGTCGGCCTTGCCCTTCTCTACAGCATTTATGGTAGCTTCCCGGTCAAAAAAGTAGATTGCATGTTTGTCCGGAACCCCTTCAGGGAGGGTTCCGCCTTTTATTCCGGCATAGCGCTTTTCTGCCAACTGTGTGGGGTTTAGTGATTTATGATAAAACAATGCCGTTTCGGAATATAGGTAGGGTTCGGACAAGGCCAAATTGGAACTGTTATATTCCTTTGTAAGTCCAAAAAAAATGTCGGAATCGCTGCTGAGCGCTTGGCTGATAGTTGCATACAAATGGAATTCGACTGCAATGCCTGTTATGGCCTCTATCTCTTTTAGCACATTTATGGCGATGCCTTTTATTTCTCCTTTGGAGTTTTTGTAATGATGTGGCGCCCCGCCATCAATTGAGGCAGCCTTCAATACTTTTGTTCTGGCCAAATAATCCGTTTCTTCCCGGGAGAAGGAGACGCTTCCGCCATGCAAAGGCAGGGCAAACAAAACAGAAATACATATCATTATAAGGACTGGTCTTTTCATCAGAACTGCAACAACTCCATTAGAAAAAATATTATTTCCTGATAACAAACGGTCCCTGCAGCCATGCAAGAATGCTGTCTGTTACTGTTTTATAATCATCGGCGCCGGCCCATAGCACGTTCCTGAGTGCGCGCATGAAGGTAAGCTGGCGTTTTGCATATTGCCGGGTATGCTTTTTAATTTCTTCTTTTACAGTATCCGTATTGCCGGATGCAAAAAATTCCGAATATCCTATGGCCTTCATGCCGGGGTCGTTTTGCCCGTAGCCCTTGTCAACAAGGCCTTTCAGCTCTTTTGCCAGCCCGGCTTCAAACATCAGCTCCACGCGCTGGTCTATTCTGGAGTACAACTCGCCCCTGGGCCTGTCAAGGCCTATGACAAGGCAATCCCATTTTGCGCGCGGTCTTTGCGGCAATGCATAACTGGACAAGGGCCGGCCCGAGCTTTTGTATACTTCAATGGCCCTGGCTATCCTGTAGCTGTCTTGGGGCGCAATTTTGGCTGCGTACCCGGGATCCACGGCGCTAAGTTCCCGGTAGGCGGCTGCAATACCGTTTTTCTGGATGGCCTGTTTTACTTCTTCCCTTATTACGGGATCGGCTTTGGGAGTG
>JAKPMS010000196.1 GCA_029548805.1 Spirochaetota bacterium
CCGGGCTGTCACCATCGCTTATGTGGGTAACCGAATAGGCTTTTATTACAAAGTTTTGGGCTGCAAGTGCATTTATAACTGTTGGAATGTTATCTTTGTCCTTGGTGGAAAATACAAGGTTTAAATCCTTGGGCTTAAGATTCGGAAATATAATTCCAAAAACCTCCAGCCCCACAAGAGTCAATAGGGTGGATACAGCGCCTATCAGATACAGGCCTCCGCCTACGGCCATTCCTATGCCCGCACATACCCACAGCCCGGCTGCTGTGGTCAAACCCCGTACCACCTTTCTTTGCATCATGATGGTTCCGGCACCTATAAAACCAATACCGCTGACAATCTGCGCTGCTATACGGGCAGCATCAGCACCCCTGAGTCCGGCTGTCCCCGCAGAAGTCTGAAAACCCCACTGTGAAATGATCATAAAAAGGGCGCTTCCAAAAGTGACAAGAAAATGAGTCCTCAGACCCGCCACCTTTGACCTGAGTTCCCGTTCCAATCCGATTATTGCCCCGAATGCTCCTGACACAAGCAATCTAACAATAAGATCCAGGTTTTCTGTCATTTCCATGTTGCGTTTACCTCATAATTAATTGTTCGCCACTTAAGTAAATATGGGTTTAAAAGCTATCAGCGATTTTTAAAATGGCTTGGCTGAACAAACTTTCCTAATAGCTTAATAAAGAAAGCATTTATAGTCCATGGGTCAATGATTTTCTTGTTGTATTGCCCTAGTTCCGGAAAGGTGGTAAAATTATAAAGATGTTTTATGGAGGATTTCATGGCAGAAAAAGAGGCGCTGCTGCAGCTTGTTACATTTCAGTTAAGTGAAGAAGTTTACGGCATAGATATTATGGACGTAAAGGAGATAGTTACACTTCAGGAAGTAAGGGCTATTCCAAACGCACCATCTTTTGTCGAGGGCCTGTACAATTTGCGGGGCGAGATCATTCCAATAATAAACTTGCACAAGCGTTTCCATCTGAAAAGGGTTTCCGGTGATGAGGAAGACGAGCTTCTGTCAGGTTTCATTATCATAGACCTGGACGGAATGAAACTTGGAATTATAATTGACAAAGTTGAAAGGGTTATTTCCATAGACTATAAAGAAATTCAGGCTCCTCCGCAGATGATCAGCGGCATAGGGGGTGAATATATTCATGGAGTAGTAAACCAAAAAAATTCTTACCTTATCATACTGGACATTAAAAGGCTGTTTAACGCAAAAGAATTGCAAAGAATAGACGAAATCAGGAAGTAGGCTTTGCCTTCATGGAAATTCTTAACCATAGTTCATACATCAGACGGAAAGACATGGATTCCGTCCTTAACTGCCTTGTAACAGACAAACTTGATCCTGGCGAATATAGTGACAAGTTTATAAAAACTGCCAAAGAACGTTTGCTGTTTGATTACGGAACAAGCCTTAGAAACCCCATAATTGCGCTTCAATTGGCTATGGAATGTCTGGCGCTTGGCCCCGGAGACAAAATTGCCATGTCCGCCCTTTCTCCTGCCTGGGCTTTCAAGGCTGTTGTCTCAAAGGCTGTTCTGCCTTTGTGGCTGGATGTGGACATATATAACGCTTCTGTAACTGCGGCTTCCATTGAAAAAATCAGGGCCGAAGGGGCAAAAGCCGTTTATCTTGCCGAGCCCTGGGGCATAATGCCTGATCCTTCGCTTTTTGCCGATCTTGGGCTTCCGGTTATAGAGGATAACAGCTTTTCTTTGGGTACCAGGAGCGGGGACATAATGGCCGGCAGTATTGGAACTTTTTGCCTGGTAGCCCTGGAGCCGGGCTGTGCTATAACTGCCGGAGGCGGAGCTTTGCTGTATGCTTCGGCAAAAAGGGATGCCCATGCCTTGAGGAATGCCGCAGATAGCCTTTTACCGGAGGAGAGGATGAGCGACATGAACTCGGCTTTGGCTCTTACCCAGCTTAAGGATTTGGACAAGTTTCTGGCAAAACGCAAAGAACTTACAGAATTATACATACAGTCAGCTGCCAGAGGCCACAAAAAGCTGCTGGCTTCCGGCAACGAAGAGGATTCATGCTATTTTGGCTGCGTGGTCGTATTTGACTCCGGAACAAAAGAAGCCATGGCGTATGCCAAGAAAAAAGGCGTAAATTCATCCATGGCGTTTGAAGACAGCTGTGCAGCCCGGGGCTTTGTCGCCGAAGGTCTGTGTCCCAATGCCGCTTCTCTTGTAAACAGGGCTGTTTCCTTTCCTTTAAACCAGCGTATAGGAAATGCGGCTGCCCAAAAAATTGCCAGGGTTTTGGCCAGCTTGCCATGAAACGGAGAGTCCAGTTGTGAGCAAAATCAAGGGTACTGTTGCTTTGCTGGTCAATCCGCAAAAAAAAGAGGCTGAGTCAATGTCGGAAGATGTAATAGACGCATTGACAGAAAAGGGCTGGTCTGTAAGTTTGCTGCCTTCCAGCGGAATACTGGCTGATTACAGCCCTATAAAAAATGCCGATTTTCTGGTCAGCCTTGGCGGGGATGGTACTGTACTGCGCGCCGCCAGGCTTACCGCCCCTTTCGGGATACCAGTACTGCCCATAGATTTGGGTACCCTGGGTTTTATAGCCTGGGTTAAGCCCGAAGAATGGCTCGACAGCCTGGATGATGCCATAAGCGGAAAGCTGTCCGTTTCCGAGCGCTTTATGCTGGACATAGAGTTGCGGCGAGACGGAAAGACCATAGCCGGCTTCAATGCGCTTAACGATGGGGTTGTTTCCGGTTATGGTCCCGCCAAAATAGTAAACCTTTGCGTTCTTGTTAATGGCTCTCCCTTGGGTAAATATCGCTCGGACGGGCTCATAGTTGCCACTCCTACCGGTTCCACAGCCTATTCACTGGCTGCCGGCGGCCCGGTGCTGGACCCGGAAATGGAAGCCATGCTTTTTACACCCATCTGCCCTTTTACTCTGTCCAACAGGCCTCTTGTAATTCCTGGAGGAGAAACCATAGAGCTCAGGGTCGAGGCTGGACAACGAGAAGAAACCATGCTTACTGTAGACGGACAGGATTTTTTTCCTCTTGAAGAAGGGGATTTGGTACTTTTCAGGCGTTCAGTGTACAAGGCCCGCATTTTCAGGCGCAATCATGGCAGCTTTTTACAGGTTTTAAGGATCAAACTAAATTGGTCCGGAGGACTTAATGCTTGAGGAACTGGTAATCAGGGATTACGCAATAATAGACAAACTGTCTGTACGCTTTGAACCTGGATTGAACCTGTTAAGCGGAGAAACCGGTGCAGGCAAGTCCATTCTTATAGGAGCCCTTGGTTTTCTTCTTGGAGCCAGGGCTGATACAGGCATAATAAGGGCAGAAGCCGAAGAAGCCCTTGTAAGCGCTGTTTTTTCTGTATCCGGCAACTCCGAAGGCCAGAAGTGGCTGGAAAACCACGACCTTATGGCTGATGATGGTAATATAATTATACGCCGCGGATTAAAGCGCACGGGCAGGGGCTCAAGCTATGTCCAGGATATACCTGTAAGCAGGGCAGAGCTGCAGGAATTGGCAGCAAGCATTATAGAGATACACGGGCAGCGGGATGGGCTGGCCCTTTTAAAAAAGGAAAAACAAAGGGAGCTGCTGGACCTTTATGCCGGACTTACTGATGAGCTAGTCTCCTATTCCCTTTTATACCAGGAGCTGTCCATTAAGAGAAGAGCCCTGGATTCCATGCTTAAAAGTGCCGCAGACAGGGAAAGGGAAAGCGAGCTTTTAAAGTTTGCCATAGAAGAAATTGCTGCTGCAGCTCCAAAAACAGAAGAAGAAAACGAATTGCTGGAGGAAGAAAGGCTTTTGTCCCAGTATGAAAAGCTTTATTCCGCCGTATCCCAGGCCCATGAACTGCTTTCGGATTCGGAAGGCATAGTTGCCAGGGCAAGAAAGGCAAAGCAGCTTCTTGAAACTGCCACTGCAATTGACAGCCGGCTGTCAGATGAAGCCAGGCGTTTTTCCGATGCCTATTACGAGCTGGACGACCTGGGCGGCCTTGTTGGCTCCTATCTGGGGCGTTTGGGCATAGACCCGGGCAGGCTTGAGGAAATTGAGGCAAGGCTGGCCTTGCTCCAAAAGCTTAAGCGCAAGTACGGCGACAGCATTGCAGAAGTACTGGATTACCGTAAAGAGGCAGAAAGCAAGCTTTCATCCATTGAGCACTGGGATGAAGACAGAGAAAAGCTGGAAAAGGACCTGGCCCGGCTGGAAGAATTGGCCCATAAAGCTGCAGAAAAAATATCCGTTAGCAGAAACAAGGCTTCTTTAGCCCTGGATGCCGCTATCCAGGGTATAATTGCCACGCTTGGCATGCCCCATGCCCGCTTTAAAACAAAGCTGGACAGAATACCACCCAATACAGGCAAGGTAGTTCTGGGGCCCTTTGGCTATGACGAGGTGGAGTTTTATGTTTCTGCCAACAAGGGGGAGCCCTTAAGAGCTCTTTCAGACGTGGCTTCTGGCGGCGAATTGTCAAGGATAATGCTGGCATTAAAGACTGTAATTGCCGGAGATACTCCAACCCTTATTTTTGACGAAATTGATACAGGTATAGGGGGCGAAGTGGCATTGAGCGTGGGCAGGCATTTGGCTGAACTTTCTGCAAACAGACAAATTTTGTGCGTAAGTCATCTCGCCTCCCTGGCTGCCAGAGCCGATAATCATCTTATGGTGGTAAAAAAACTTGAAGGAAACAGAACGGTAACTAGAATCGAGCAGCTTGAGAATGACAACAGAGTCCGCGAAATAGCCAGGATGTTGTCCGGAGATTCGGGCTCAAAAGCCTCCCTGGAGCATGCGGCAGAACTTATCACCAAATTAAAAAGAACGCGGGGATAATTATGGCAAGAATTACCCAGGAACAAAGAAATCGCTATTCGGCCAAAGTCAAAGAAAACAAGGTCAAGATTGATGCCATTTTGGCCCAGGAGCAATCTCTGCTTAATATGCTAAAACAGCCCGGAAGCCAGGGCTTGGGCTATGTTCGCTTCAAACTTTCGGAACAGGCTTTGTCCTTGACCTCTTATCAAATATTGATCAACAACCTTTCTTTATCCCTTTTAGGTATAAAAAATGAAGAAGCTCTTGGAGAAGCCAGAAAAAGCCTGGGCCGGAGCATCAAATACCTTGAAGATATTTTTACCGGCTATGTGGATGTTCCTTTTTCCGAGTATGAACAGAATTTGGCTGCAATAGAAGAAAAATCATACGAAGAGCGTTACAAGCATATAAGAAAACTGGGCTTTGCCATAAACGGAATAGAAGAAGGCTATGGTGCCACCTCCATGTGGAAGTGGTTTATTGTGGAGTTATGGGGCAAGCATGCTGCGCTTGCCAAAAACAGCATAAACCTTAAAAAGGCATATCAGGATTTGTCCCTGGATTCACCCAACAGAATGATAACCCTGTCATATATGAGCCTTATAAAAAAACTGCTTCAGGGCAGTGCTGACCGCTACAGAGAAAAATATGAAGTATCCTCCATGAAAATGGACGATTTCAAGCAAGCCATAAGTTTTTTAAATGCATTAAAGCGCATTCACATGGTTTTTGGCGAAAAAACCGAAACCGAGGAACTTAAAAAAAAGATAGAAATCTGGTCAGCAAAACTTGAGAACGATCTTAAAAAACGGGACGAAGAAGCAAAAAAAAACCGATAGCCCGGCTGCGTTTCTACCTGTCTGCCAGTTCATGCAATGCGTCATAAGGGAACAGCTCTTCCATGTTTGTATCCACAAATGATTCATCCGAAGCTCCAAAGCGTACAGGAAAGCCTTTTTCAACAAATTCCGATATGAACTGGCGGCATGCGCCGCAGGGGCTTACAGGGTATTCCGCATCCGGACATGCAACAGCCAGTGCGGCAAATTTTCTTTTACCCTGCGCTATGGCAGAAACAATGGCAGAACGCTCGGCGCAAATGCTCAAACCGTAGGAGCGGTTTTCCACATTGGCAGCGCAAACTACCGAGCCGTCATCACAAAGCAAAGCTGCCCCCACCCTGAATTTAGAATAGGGAGAATAGGATTTCAAAGCGGCTTCTTTGGCCAAGCCAAAAAGTTCATTCATTTCCATATATTGGGCTCCTTAATGCATTTTTTTGCGTATTAGTGTATAATATCACAAAAATACTTGTTTATAGTATAAGGGTACATATAAAAGACAGCTTCAAATTGAAAAACCTTGGAGATGCGCAATGCATGAAGAAAAGAGCGGATTTAACAAGCTTGGCCTGACTATAAGCATTCTTTTCATATTTTTGTATATTTTTGTATTTTCCGGCGTCCTTTATCCGGAGCTTAGCGTACAGCCTTTGTGGAGAATTCCCCTGGATGCTTATGAAACAAAAAATGAATACAGCATTTATTCGGAAACTGTTCCTGCCGGGCTGTTGTCTTTTCATACTCCAAAGTATTTTGGATACTTTAGCAAAGGCGGAAAACTTTTTTTGCTGGGCCTTAATGACTCCAAAGCAGCAGTGTCAGACCGGGCATTTGTTTTAAAGCGGCCGCATGAAAAAGAAAATTCGCATGAATTGTACAGGTCTGATGGAAGCCCGGTGCAAAGCTTTTCCGCCGACAATACTTTTTTTTATGGAGACTTGCTGTTTTCCGCAGAAGCCGGCGGGTGCGGCTTGGCTTCCTATGACGAATTTGGCCACAAACTGTGGTCATACCTTTTCCCAAGCCAGATATCCGCTTTTGGAGCTGTTAGCGACCTGGCTGTAGCCGGTACCGTGGACGGCTATCTTGAAGGAGTGGGCAAAGAAGGCAAAGAAGTCTTTACTTTTGCCCCTGGCGGATCAAGGCTGGAGATAATCCTTGGGCTTGGGCTGTCCTCTTCCGGAAAATATATAGCTACTGTAAGCGGCATAGACAAGCAGCGCCTGGTTATAATGAAAAAGGGCGGAGTGGACTATAAAGTAAGCAGCCATATGTATCTTGACAGCGATTACAGGGAACCTGTCAGGGTAATTGTAATGGAAGACGACAAGCATGTTTTGTACAGGCGCAATGACGGCATCGGGTTAATGTCAGTAGACGGAAAGGTAAACAAGGTTTTGCCAGTACTGGCAGATGATTTTTCGGAATCCATGGACAAAAAACGCAATATATCATACATACTGGTAAAAAACGGAATACAAGCCCGGATTGCTGCTTTCAGATTGCCTTCAACCCTGCTTGGAAACATAAATTTGCCGGATTCCTGCGATTATGTTCATATAGAGGGCCAAAGGGTATATTTTGTTAAAGACGATTATATTGCCGCTTTTGAATTTACGGAGGAGTAAAATGGTATCGGGCAGACCAGGACATAAAACGCTAGTCACGCTTGCTGTCATTCCGGTATTGCTCCTGATTGCATCTATGGCTTTTTCCATGGATTGGCCTGTAGAAAACGGCCGCTACAATTACGGATTTGGAGCATTCAGGGGCAGATTCCTGCCAGGGCTGGAATTGCCGCTTGACGGGTCCCCTGTCATAGCCCCTGACGACGGTGAGCTGATATTCCATGTGACCGGCTCCGACATTCTTGGATCATACCCGGTCAGCGGCGATTCGCTTTTGGTGCTACAGCACAACAGCGGGTTATTGAGCATATACTCAGGCCTTGTACCAGATTCCCTAACAGAATATTTAAAGAGCTTCAGAAAGGGGGACATACTTGGCAAAAGTCCCCAAAAGAACGCCATGACCATAGCTGCAAGCTACATGTTTGACAACAAGGACAGGCGTTTTATTAACCCCTTAATTCTTATGCCGCCGCTTAAAGATGACAAGACTCCGGTTTTAAGAAATATAGCCCTGGTCGGCGAGGGGCAGGAGTACATGCTGGATAGCGACAGGAATATCAGGCAGGGTTCCTACAAGCTGGTAATGGAAGCCACAGACCTGTCACCCGGAGCCATGCAGAGTGCATGCTGGGAAATAAGAATACTGATAGACGGCTCGGAAAAATCAAGGGTGCAGTATGATGCAGCCTGGGCTAGCGGCGGAAAAGGCTACCTGTTCGGCTCTTCTTCCATTGCGGAAAGCTCCTTTTTTGCGCAGGACGGCCGGATTTCCTTTGGGCCGTACAATTTTTCCAGGGGCAGGCTTGTTGTAACAATTATAGCTATGGACTATGCACAGAACAAAAGGGAGCAGTCTTATTCGTTGTCAATCTTCTAAAAAACCAATAAGGACCTTCTCTACAATAGCCCGGCAGGAAGAAAGCCACAGTAGCCCTTGCCCCCTTTGCGGAAGCTGCAGCTACAAAGACCCATGGAAGGCTGAGGGCGTGGTTTTTGTGCGCTGCAATAACTGCGGTTTAAGGCGGCAGGAACCCATGCCTGTTGAGTCCGCCGTTTTGGGCCGCTATGACAAAGCCTATCTGGAATATGAAACAGAAAACCATTTTAAATACCGCAGTATAGCCATGCAAAGTCTTGCGGAAGCCGGCCTTGATCCAAAAGACGCAAGAAGCAGTGATGGCAGGCAAAAATCCATTTTGGAAATAGGTTGCGCAACCGGTGCCCTTTTGTCCCTGTTTAAAGATGCTGGCTGGAAAAGCCGCGGAATTGAAATAAGCCCGGAAATGTCCGGGTATGCCAGAAGGATTTTTGGTCTGGATGTTTTTACCGGCAGGCTGGAAGATGCAGCTTTTAAACCCTGTAATTTTGATGCAATAGTGGCGTCCCATCTTATTGAACACTTAAATAGTCCTGTGGAGTTTTTGCAAAACGCAAAAAAGCTCCTTTTGCTGGATGGCGCTTTTTATATAATAACACCCAATGCAGACAGCCTGCAGGCAAACCTTAACAGACAGAATTGGAGGAGCGCCATAAGGGATCACCTGTTTTTGTTCTCAAGAGTCACACTAAAAGCAATGCTTGGCAAAGCTGGATTCAGGGTGGATTATTTTGGAAGCTGGGGAGGATGGCCCAAGGACATGAAGCCCGGATTTCTAAAAAAGCCCCTGGACAAAATGGCCAAAAGCCTTGGTTGGGGTGATGTAATGATAATCAAGGCAGTACTATCCGGATCTGGGCAAGGAGGCTGCAATGGCGAATGAAAAAAAGCCAGAAAAAGACATTGTACAGGCGCTGCGATTGCTTGATGAACGCATCAAAACTGCTGCCGCCAGATCAGGCAGAAGCCCCGAATCTGTAGTATTGATGGCCGTAAGCAAGTTTCATTCTTTAGATGACATTATGGCTGCCTACCATGCCGGCATAAGGCTTTTTGGAGAGAACAGGGTGCAGGAAGCGGAGAAAAAGTTCGGGGAACTAGAGCTGGAAGGCTGCAGCCTCCACCTTATTGGGCATTTGCAACGAAACAAGGCCAAAAAGGCTGTAAAGCTGTTTGATTGCATACAATCAGTTAATTCCATGAGCCTTGTGGAAGAATTGGCAGAACGCTCCCAAGAAGCGGGCAAGGTTACGGATATATTGCTGGAGCTTCATACCGCAGAGGATACAAAAAACGGTTTTCCGGATGCGGACAGCCTGTTTGCGGCTTTGGAGCGAGCTCTTGGCTTTGCGTCATTGCGTGTACGGGGCTTAATGACCATGGCCCCTTTTGTACAGGACAAGGCTGCCATAAGGGCTTCTTTTGTAGCTTGCCGCAAAGCCTATGAAAAAGCCAAAGACTTGTTCAAAGCCGAAAATTTTGACACACTGTCCATGGGCATGACAAATGACTTTGAGCTTGCAATAGAGGAAGGTTCCACTTTGCTGCGTATAGGCAGTGCAATTTTTGGAGCAAGGCTTTGAAAACAACAGGCGCTTTTAAAAAGCTTGGTTTTTTTATGCTGGCAATGTGTTTGGCTGTTCCATCCATTTACGCCCAGAGTCCCGACAAAAACTCCCTTCCCGCCCCTTATGAAAAAGGTGAGTTTTCGCCCTGGGCTCATGGCTTGCGCCGCTTTGAAATAATGGCTCTCGGGAGCTTTCCACTGTTATTTATGTATGTAAAAGAAGCCCATGAAATATTCCGCTATGCAAACAAAGGCTTTTCTCCGGAATACAGCCCCTGGCCGTTCAGACCGCCCAATGCCATTCCTTTTACCAAAGAAGAGCAATGGGCCAATTTTTTGGCGGCAGGCGCCTTGTCCTTGTTTGTGGCTTCTTTGGATGCCATTATTTTGTGGCGCTTAAGCCTGGATTAAAAAAAATGAAGCTCCCTTATGAAATTGCAGAAAAAACTGTATTGGCTGTTGATGTGGGCGGCACCAATACCAGCCTTGCCCTTATGCAAGGCGTATCCCAAAAGCTGGAACTGCTGCTGGAGCGCAGCTACTTAACAAAAAAAGAGTCATCTTTAAGCAGACTTATGCTTTCTTTTTTGGCAGAGGCAAGGGACAGGGGGCTAAGTAAAGCGTCGGCTTGCTGCATAAGCGCTGCCGGACCACTGGAAGGCCGTACAATAAAGCTGACCAATGCTTCATGGATTCTGGACGCCAGCCTTATAGAGAACGAAACGGGCATGCCCGTTAAGCTTATAAATGATTTTTCCGCAATAGCATGGGGGGTGCTGCTGCTGGATACCAAAAATTCGGCTGAGCTTTTGCAGCTGGAAGACATGGACGGCCGTAAACCCGAGCCAGACCCTGGCGCGCCCATACTTGTTTTGGGCGCTGGAACCGGGCTTGGTTACGGCTTTGTACTCAGGGACAGCGGGCGCCAAAGGGTATATGCTTCTGAAGGGGGACATGCCAGCCTGCCTGTATATGATGCCGAAACAAGGGCTCTGTCGAGCTGGCTGGAGGGGCGCTTTTCCTTTGCTGCAGGCACGGAAGCAGCCGTTTCCGGTCCGGGGCTGTCCAATATTTACGAATTTCTGGCTTTTGGCAAAGAGCCCGGCGGTGCGGCCGGGGCAAGGGAAAAGGCTGCAAAAATTATGCACTTGGAAGAAGCCAAAAGACCGGAAGCCATAGCCTTGGCTGCGGAAGAAGGAGACAGCCTTTGCATGCATGCCATGGATATTTTCGTAAGGCTGTATGCAAGGGCCGCTGCGGATGCGGCAACTGTTTTTCTTCCGAGGGGCGGCATATACCTGGCTGGCGGAATAGCCGCAAAAAATGCGCGCTGGTTTACAGAAAAGCGGCGCTTTATGGACAGTTTTGCCAAAGGTTACAGGGAGCATGTCAGGGCTATAGCCAAGGCTACTCCGGTTTTTATTGTAAGAAATTACAGTATCTCCCTGTATGGAGACGCTTTTGCAGCCCTTATGGAGCCGGAAAGGAGCAAGTTTTAAATGATTCCAAGCCCCATGCTTGTTGAGGACATGCAAAAAAAGAACATAGATATAAAAGCTGTACTTGCCATTCTGGATGATATAAACTCTGGCAGGCGCGGCCATGATCCCATACCGACAGCTGTGGGGGTTCCTCCGCTGGACGGAAAAACCATAATTCCGCTTGGCTCAGCCTACCGCATAAACAAAAAAACGGCAGAAGAAAACCTGAAAGCTTTGTCTGTAAACATGCCCAAAGGTGCAATAGAGGACGGAAAAGACCTAGTTTTTGGCAACGATATACTTAAAAAGCTGGGGGAAGAACTGTACTCCATTACAGCCTGGGGCATACTTAACGGAGGCCTGGCTACCAGCTACGCTGACAAAAAGAAAAACGAAGCACTGATACCAGGCCTTTTTGAAGTGATAAAACCCGGTTTTGAGCGCATGGCTCCGCTATGTGACGGCAGACCCAAGGGCCTTGCCCCGGCTTACATAAACCCGGACGGCAGCCAGGGGGAGAGCTTCATACTTCTTAAAATGAGGGCGGCCCTGGTCAAGGCAGAAAGCTATATGGAGCGCTTTGGCAGCGGGCCAAGACCGGTTCTGCCCATGTTCCAGATGAGCAGTGACGGCACAGACCTGGCCCTGGCCCGGGCCTACGAAGAATACGGGCAGCACCCGTGGATTTCCGGCCTGATAAAAAAAACCGGCAGCAATCCCTGTACGCCGCTGTCTGCAAAACAGCCCCTTTTGGCTGCCCTAAGCCATTCTACAAAAGGCTTGCCAAAAAGCATTTTTGACCAGGCCTACGGCAAAGACAAGTCCAGCCTGGCTTTGCCCGGCGGTCATGGCCAAAGCTATGCAGTCCTTAAGGATGTATATAAAAGCCTTTTGTCTCAAGGCTATGTATATGCCTACATAGGAAATGTTGACAACATAGGCTACAGCCCCGAGCCAAGGGAACTGGCCATAATGGCCCTATCCGGGGCAGAAGCCGCGTTTGAATATTCTTACCGCAGCGCAGTGGACATTAAAGGCGGAGTGCTTATACAGACAGGCAGCGGCAGGCGCACGGTTGCAGACATAGGCCAAGCCATAAGCTTTGACAAGGTGTTGGAGTTGGAAAAGCGGGGAGAAAAGGTACTTTTTAACTGCGCTACCGGTCTGTTTGATTTGCGTCAAATTGTGCCAAAGCTGGACGAAATAGCCCTGCGCCTGCCGCTGCGTGTATCCGACCAGGACAAGGACGCGGGCCTTTACAGCCAGGCAGAACAATCCACCTGGGAGGTGGTCGGCCTGCTAGATAATCCGCTGGGTTTTGCGGTCAACAAAAGCGAACGCTTCATTGCAGCAAAATTGCTGGCAGAAACCTTGCTTGCAAGCCTGCCAGCCGGAACAAGGCTGCCAGAAGCTGCCCTGGAAAGCTCCAAAGCCCTGTCTGAAGGCCTTGCTGCTGTGCTGCAAAATACATGCAAGTTGCGGCTCGATGGTGGAGTCTGGCGCTGCTAGGGCAGGGCAATGGCTATTACTTCTTCCATCCTTTCTACCGGATAAAACTCTATACCTTTTTTTACATGCTCGGGAATGTCTTCCAGGTCCTTTGCATTGCCCTTGGGTATGATAATTTCCCTTATTTTGTTGCGTTTTGCGGCTACAGTTTTTTCTTTTAAACCGCCTATGGGGAGCACTTGTCCTGTAAGAGACAGTTCTCCGGTCATGGCCAGCCTGTCCTTTACCTTTTTGTTAAGCACCATGGACAAAAGGGTTGTTGCCATGGTTATACCAGCGCTTGGGCCGTCCTTGGGCGTGGCTCCTTCCGGTATATGCAGGTGAATCTGCCTTTCTTCATAATAGCTGGATGGGATATTGTAAGCGTCTGCAGAGTAGTGGCGTACCCAGGTATATGCAATGCTGGCAGATTCCTGCATAACGGAACCCATCTGCCCGGTAAGCTTAAAGCTTTCTTTGCCGGGGTTTGCAACAGCTTCTATTATCAGGGTGTCCCCGCCCATATTGGTCCAAGCCAGGCCTACAGTCATGCCGGGCAGGCTGGCCCGTTTTATATCGTCAGCATCAAATCGCGCTTTGCCAAGATATTTTTCCAGTGACGGCTTGTCTATGTTATAGCGTTTAGCCGGGCTGTCGCCATCGTCGGAACTGACCAGCTGTAATGCAATTTTCCTGTGTATTCTGTCCAGCAGTTTTTCAAAATTCCTTACGCCGGCCTCTCTGGCATAGCCTTCCGCAATGGCTGTCAGTGCATCGCGGGTATATTTGACCCGGCTTCTTTTAAGGCCGGCTTTGTCAAGGCTTTTTGGAATCAGGTAACGTTTGGCAATTTCCAGCTTTTCTGTATCCACATAACCGGCAAGCTGTATAATTTCCATCCTGTCCCTCAAGGGCGGGGGTATGGTATCAAGAGTGTTTGCAGTAACTATAAAAAACACATTGGACACGTCAAAAGGCAGGTCCAGGTAATGATCCCTGAATGAAAAGTTCTGCTCCGGGTCCAGCACCTCCAGAAGCGCGCTGGAAGGATCCCCCTGAAAGCTCTGACCCATTTTGTCTATTTCGTCTATCATAAAAACCGGGTCGCGGCTTTTGGTTATTTTAAGCCCCTGGATGATCTTGCCGGGCAGGGCGCCAACATAAGTTCTCCTGTGGCCCTTAATTTCCGCCTCATCCCTCATGCCTCCAACAGAAAAACGGAAAAACTCCTTGCCAAGAGCCTTGGCCACAGAGCGCCCGACGCTGGTTTTTCCGACTCCAGGCGGCCCCACAAGGCACAGTATGGAGCCCCGTGAATCCTTTTTAAGCTTTCTTACCGCAAGGTATTCTATTATCCTGTCCTTTACATCCTTTAGCCCGTAATGGTCGTTCTCAAGAATGTCCTTGGCAGCTGCCAGATCAAAATCCTTGCCGGTTTCCGCCTTCCATGGAAGCTTGGAAACAAGGTCCAGCCAGTTTCTGGTAACTATAAACTCGCTGGAATTGGGATCCATCAGCCCGAACTTTTCCAGCTCCTGGTCCACCAGTTCCTTTATCTCGCCTTTAAAACCAAAGCCTTCCAGCAGCTCTTTAATCCGCTGGTAGTCGGAACCCTTGGCATCCGTGGGCATGCCCAGCTCCTGCTTTATGGCCTTTAGCTCTTCCTTTAAAAAATAGTCGCGCTGACTTTTTTCTACCTTTTCGTTAATTTCCTTTTGAATGCGTTTCTGGATTTTTAGAAGTTCCTGTTCCCGCTTTATGGACATAAGAACCCTTTCCATGCGTTCTCTTATGTCAAAAAGCTCAAGAATTTTTTGCTGCTCGGTTCTGTCTATATTGAGTATGCTGGCTATAAAGTCGGCAATTTTGCCTGGGTGGTCAATATTTATCATGTTGAGCCGCATCTCTTCCGAAAAGAGGGGATTGTTCTCGGATATCATCTTCATTTCGGAGATTAATGCCCTTGTAAGGGCTTTTATTTCGTCGCTGTCTTCGCCCTGGTCATCCTTGTATTCCACCGCAGCCATGATGGGCTGTTCCTTTGACAGAGACTTTTTTATCTTGAAGCGCTTGAGCGTGGATATAAATATGTTTACGGAGCCGTCTGGCAGATTGATGCGCTTGACTATTTTGGCTACAGTACCGACCTCATGCAAATCACTGGCCTGGGGCTTGTCCGTATCTTCTTTTACCAGAACAAGGCCAATCATGCCATGGCTTTGCATGGCTTCGTCCATGGTTTGTATGTCATCCTGGCTGCTCAACATTATGGGCGTAAAAATGCCAGGGAATATAGGTTTTCCGTTTAACGGAATTATTGGAATTTTGTTTGGAAGCAGCATTTCTATAGGGATTATCTCGTTGTTTGCCATGCCAATTATCCTTTCTACAAAGCATAAAATATTGAAGCACAGTGTCATTAGGCAAGCAATTGACCGCAAATTTATAGTTTTAGGGCTTGTTTTAACAGTTTTAACTTTATTATAGGGGTTTTAAGGCGTAACAAACTTGAATCAATAGAAAACTGGATAATGAAGTAGCGGGGCTAAATTACAGCTTTGACAGCCTGCCTGAAGCTTTCAGAATCTATGGCAAAGCCCTGGGTTTTAAGGGTTAGCTCGGCTACACGGTTGCCAAGGCGGAGGCAGCGTGCCAGAGGAGCGCCCTGCAAGGCCGCGGACAGAAATCCGGCAGCAAAGGCATCCCCTGCACCTGTTTTGTCGGCTGCTCGGAATGGCCTTACGGCACTTTCCAGTACAAGGCCATCGCTTACACATACAGCCCCGATTTCTGCGCGCTTTACAATAATGGTGCCGGGAGCCTCCTTGGAAAAGGCCTTTAGCGCTGTATCCACGGAGCCTTCTGCAAGGTGGTTAAACTCGTCTTCGTTCATAAAGGTCCAGGAGCAGTAGTTCCTTATAAGATCCAGAAAAAGATTGTGCTCTTTTTTTACGCAACTGAAACTGGCTACATCCAGCGCCACCCTCATCCCTGCAGAAACGGCTTTTTTGACTATTGCCATTATTGTTTCAGGGTATTCGGACAAAAAACCATCTATATAAAGGGTGGCATCGGGGTTATAAAAAGAAGCATCAATAAGCTCCGGGTTAATACTTGTTGCAATTCCCGGGTTGACAGCTATGGTTCTTATCCCTCCCGGTTCTATAAGAGCGCAAAAGGAGCCGCTATAACCGTCTTTTTGCAGGGTATAATCACTTATGCCGGCCAAAATCATATCTTTTTTATAAAGAGAAGCAAGGCTGTCGTTTCCAAGGCAGCCGGCAAAAGCAGCCTTATTGCCCAGCGCGGGAAAAACCCTGGCACAGGCAGCCGCCCCGCCGCCGGCTCCCTTGGCTGCATCGGGCAGGGCTTTTATCAAAGACAAAAGTGCTGCGCTGTCCAAAGTGTTTTTGGAAGAAGGGTGCAGACCAAGCCTGGAAGCAAAACCTGTTTCCACAAAAGCCACAACTGTGTATAGTGCGTTTCCTGCACAAGACAGGCTGGGTTTCACCGCTTACTCCTTTGTTAGTTCCCCAAAGCTTAGTGGCAACTACATTTTTTACAAAAACACCGCCCCATAGGGTATAAGCCTGGGCAGATATGTACAATATATAGTACCGATATAAAAAACCACTAAGCTTTGGGGAACTACATTTTAGTTTAACATGGAACTAGCAGACAGTACCAGATACTTTTTGTGCATTGTATTGACGCGCTTTTGGCGCTTATGCTATTCTGCTTTTGTTGGGGCGCTTGGCTCAGCTGGTCAGAGCGCCTGGTTTACACCCAGGATGTCGGGGGTTCAAATCCCTCAGCGCCCAAATACCAAAAGAGGGATTTGAACCGAAGTGCCGTAGCGAGCGAACAGCGCGAAGCGCGGCGAGCTATTGGCACAGGACGTGCCAATAGGCACGCAGGCGGACCATTGCAGGCTGAGGCAGGACGCCGAAGCCGAAAATGGCAAATCCCTCAGCGCCCAAATACCAAAAGAGGGATTTGAACCGAAGTGCCGTAGTGATGAACAGCGCGCAGAGATGAATAGCGCCCAAATATCCCTTTTTCAAACACGTTGTCCTGGGGCTTATATTTATTAAATACATATCCGACACATTTGAAGAACTGCTCAAAAAGCTAAAAGAAGGCAGAATATTGGCGATTAAAGTAAAATATAATACTACATATTTTACTTTAATGTGCTAAAGTATGTTATAACTAATTATAATTTACTTAAAACAGGAAGACAGCATGGATATAAAAAACTTTAAGGCTGGAACCTTACAAAAAGCCTATAATTACAGCTACTTTTTACCAGAAAAAATAAATCATTCTTTTTTTTGGTCAGATAGTGCCATAAACGAACTTTTAGAAAAAGCATCCTTAAAGCTGGGAGAACTAAATTCATTTTCTCGTCTGGTTCCAGACACAGATATGTTCATACTTATGCATATTTTTAAAGAAGCAGTACTCTCCAGCAGAATTGAGGGAACCCGGACAAATATAGAGGAAGCTTTGGCTGACGAAAAGGATTTGGACCCGGAAAAACGGAACGACTGGCAGGAAGTTAACAACTATGTAAGAGCAATGAATGAAGCAATCACTGAGCTAAAAACACTCCCCTTGTCAAACAGGCTTATTAAGAAAGCACACAGGACTCTGCTTTCCAGCGGCCGGGGAGAACATAAAACTCCTAGTGAATTCAGACTATCACAAAATTGGATTGGCGGTGCAAGTATTTCGGATGCATTTTTTGTGCCTCCGATACATACAGAGCTGCAAGACTTGCTTTCAGATCTGGAATTGTTTCTTAACAACAAAGATTTAAAAATACCCCATATAATACGCATAGCCATAGCGCATTACCAATTTGAAACAATACACCCTTTTCTGGACGGCAACGGAAGGATCGGACGCTTGTTAATCACTCTTTATCTTGTAGCAAGCGGCATACTGGAAAAACCGTTATTGTATCTTTCCGACTATTTTGACAAAACAAGGAGCCTGTATTACGATAAACTTACCGTGGTAAGAACAAAAAACGATTTGGGCCAGTGGATCAAGTTTTTTTTGACAGCTGTCATAGAAACTGCAGAAAAATCTGTAGAAACACTTGGCAAAATAATCAGCCTTAAAGAAGAAAAGAAAAATCAGAGCATTTTGATCCTTGGCAAAAGAACAAAACAAGCTTTGACGCTTTTTAACAGCCTGTTTTCAAAACCGGTAATAAGTGTAAATGATGCAAAAAAAATAACAGGCCTTTCTGCAAAAGCAGCAAATGAGCTTGTTTCCATCTTTGTATCTCATGACATACTAAAAGAAACAACAGGTTACCAAAGAAACAGAGTTTTTATGTTCCATTCTTATATTAGCCTGTTCCATTGAGCAATAAACGCAAATGTTGTTCCCCAAAGATTAGTGTTTTTCCAAATATCCCTTTTTCAAATACCTTGCCAGTTTTAACTTGTGCTATAATATAAGTTCCTATAATGAGCCCAGAAATTAGGACGCAAAGGGCGGTATAAATAAGGTGTAGAATCCGCTATAGGCG
>JAKPMS010000007.1 GCA_029548805.1 Spirochaetota bacterium
CATTTTTTATGGCGCCCCAGGCAGAAAACCACGACGGTTTTTTTGATCTTTGTATTGCAGAGCGCCTGAACCGTCGGGAAATGTTGAATCTTGTAGTCCTCTTTACCAAAGGCACTCAGGCTGGGCATCCCAAAATAAAAACCCGCAAAGGAGCAAAAATAAGCATAGTGGCTCCAAATGGCGGGCTTATAGTCCATGCCGACGGAGAAACCGTATGCATTGACGGAAACAGGCTGGATATAGAGTGTTTGCCTGCCGCCCTGGAAATGGTATGCGACCCTGGCAGGGTAAGCCGGCTTAAAGCCAGGGAGAAAAAGGGAATTTGATTTACTTATGAAGTTTTCTGCAAGGATCATCACCCCGCCCATCAAGCTTATATTGTCAATGTTGTGCAGGATAGACGCCGGGCAGCTGGACAAGGTCCCGGAAGAAGGGCCTCTTATAATCATAATAAACCATGTAAACTTTCTGGAAGTTCCGCTTGTTTTTTCGTTTCTTTTGCCAAGGCCGGTTATAGGCATAGTAAAAAAGGAAACCTGGAAGAACCCCATTTTGGCCATTTTGGCCCGTTCGTGGGATGCCATAGCCATAGTCAGAAACAGTTCCGACAGCTCTGCCATGGAAAAAGCCCTGAGCGTTCTTGCCAACAAGGGCATTATCATTTTGGCGCCGGAAGGCACCAGGAGCGGGAACGGGCAATTGCAGAAAGGGCATGGAGGTGTGGTTCAGCTGGCACTTAAAGGTAATGCGCCCATCCTGCCCATTGCCCATTACGGAGGAGAACAGTTTTGGCGCAATTTCAAGCGCTTGAAGCGCACTCCTTTTAGCATGCAGGTTGGAGAGGCTTTTTATTTGACCCTGCCTGATGGCAGCAAGGCGCCAGCCAGTATTTCCAAAAGCATGAGGAATGCCATGACAGAAGCTGTTATGAACCGCCTGTCGCTGCTTTTGCCGCCGGCCCAACGCGGAGCTTATCCGGATCCCGAAAACGCCCCCCAGGATTTGATCAGCCTTATAAACTAGTCAGGCTTTTGACCGGCCATCATAAGCTCCGAATAGCTTCTGCCTTCTATTTCCGTGTCGGCAACTCCCGACATGTCCAGTATTTTTCTTATGATACCCCTTGCAACGGCTATTTCTTCCGGATTGTCCGTTTTTGCAAGTTTTTCTATCTCTATAAAATCTCCAAGGCCTTCTACAGTGACCAGTTCTATTGTGGCGCCATCGTATTCGTAAGCCCTGCCGCTTTTGCGCTTGTTGTAAAAGCGCTCGCAACCTATTCTGGATACAAAGGCTACAAAGGCTGCAGCATCGGAAACGGCAAATTCGGTTTCCTTGTTTATTTCTATACCGCCCTCGTTGCGCCTGTGCTTGAAGTTGACCAGGGTTTTTCCGTCATCCTGCCTTAGCCTAAAGCCTTTTGTTCCGCGTACAAAGCGCCAGTCCGGGCCATGCCAGTATTCGTCGGCTTTTACAAACCCCCGCAGGTATTTTGCAAATGAAGCTACCCGCTTTTCTGCGGCCTCCCTGTCTGCAAGCCTGGCTTTGAGTTCCACTTCTATCATTTGCCAAAGTCCAGAACAGATTGGTCGTAGTCTTCCGGAGGCAAAAAACCCATCAGCTCCAGGCAAGTGGCTGCCAGGGAGCTTATGCCCAATCCTTCTTTTAATGTCTTTTTGTATTCGCCCTTGTA
>JAKPMS010000024.1 GCA_029548805.1 Spirochaetota bacterium
AAAAGGCGGGGCTTTCCTTCAAGTCTAACATAATACTGGCTGGTATCCCGTATACCATGAAGGAGACCAAAAACCTTGTGCTTGTAGACCATTTTCTTGCAAGTCTTAAGCTGAATCCATCCCACGCAATTATTGTAAAAGGCGGAGAGCTTGGCAGACTCAACTATTTCTCGGAAGCTTTCATCCGCGGGGATATAAGCTGCGAACGCAAGCCCGGCATAAAAACAGATTCACCCAACATGATCATTATTGCAAACGAAATCATCGACAGGCTTTTGGCCATCAAGCTGCCGCAAAAACCGGAAGCCAGCATAAATATAGGTATACTCAGAAGCGGTTACAAATACGGTTCACCTGCCACTTCTGCCAAAATCGGCGTTGAAATAAGGAGCAAATCCAACGAGCTTCTCAAAAACATAAACTCCAGGATAAGCAATATTCTGGACCTTGTCCGGCACGAAAGCAGAGTGGACATCGAGTTTGACATAGGGGTTTCCCTTGGAGCCGAGTCCATAGGCTGGAACCATCTTCTTACCAGG
This sequence comes from Spirochaetota bacterium, assembly GCA_029548805.1. Lineage (GTDB taxonomy): Bacteria > Spirochaetota > Spirochaetia > Treponematales > UBA12059 > SZUA-370. Next base: position 540 of record JAKPMS010000024.1, read on the forward strand.
GCTGCCATTGCCATAATGACGGAGCTGGAAATAGAGATAAACGTTTATCCCAGCGTTTCTGAACTTTATTACTACCTTAAGCGCGGGATAAGCGCCATTACCGTGGGCATAGCCAACGGCAACGATTACCACATGGAAAACGCGACTGCTGAGTTATCATCCATTTACAAAGGTCTGGCCCAGCTTTGCGGGCTTATAATGGCCGTAGACTCGGAGGCGTTCAATGAATAATGGCAAAAGCTGGCTGGAACGCCGGACCTACAAACATGAGCAATTCTCCGATATAGAAAAGCTGGTTAAAAGGAAAAACAAGCGCGGCCTTAAAATTTCCTTGTGCTTTCCGACCCTGAACGAAGAAGCCACCATTGCAAAGGAAATTGTAGTCATAAAAAGCGAACTCGTTATGAGGCACAAGCTGGTAGACGAAATTGTGGTAATCGATTCCGGTTCTAGCGACAAGACAAGGGAAGTGGCGGCCGAGTACGGGACAAAGGTATTTCTGTCGGAAGATATCCTGCCAAGCCTGCCCAAGTTCAGGGGCAAGGGAGAAAACCTGTGGAAGGCCCTTTATGTTCTGGAAGGCGACATAATCGTATACATAGATGCCGATATAAAAAACATACACCCGCGCTTTGTATATGGGCTTGTTGGTCCGCTTGTCATGGAGGATGACATACGTTTTGTCAAGGCTTTTTATGACAGGCCAATTTCTCTGGACCAGAAGACGGTAAAGCCTTCCGGCGGGGGACGTGTAACCGAGCTTGTAACAAGGCCTCTTTTCTCCTGTTTTTACCCCGAGCTTGCCCAGTTCATCCAGCCCTTGTCCGGGGAATATGCCGGTTTCAGGGAATGCTTTGACAGCATACCCTTTCCCATAGGCTACGGCGTGGAGACAAGCATGTTAATGGATATTTATAACCAGTGCGGAATGGAAACCATGGCCCAGGTAGACCTGGACAAGCGGGTCCACCGCAACCAGAGCACCGTGGCTCTAGGACGCATGGCCTTTGGCATCATACAGACCTTTGTGGCCAAGCTTAAGGCATCCGGCAAACTCAGTCTGGACACCGAGCTTTATAAAACCATGATTCAGTTTGAACTGGACGAAAGCCTGTACAAAAGAAAGGAATACAATATAGATATAGTGGAAAGGCCTCCCATTCTGGAGTTGCCCGAATATTTGGCCAAATTTCCGGCCAGGAGAAGCTGCAAATGAAGAGCCTTCTTGTCCATTATCACCTCAAGCCTGGCGGGGTATCCTCCGTTATAAAACGGCAAATGTCAGCACTGGCAGGGCAGGGAGTGGAGGCATGTGCGCTGGTGGGAGAGCTTGGGCAGGATTTTGGCGCCTGTGTATCCGTTGAGCCGGCTCTTGCCTATGACAAAGTTGGCGAACAGGCGGACAGCCCGAGCCCGGATAAGGTAAAAGCCATAGTGCGCTCCATAGAAAGGGAGGCTGCCTTTCTAGGAGAAAACAGCATAATACATGTACATAATCCAAGCATAAGAAAAAATTCATCCCTTCTGGCGGCCCTGGCCATACTTTCGGAAAAGGGCCTGCCCCTGGTGCTTCAGATACATGACCTGGCAGAGGACTGGCGGCCGGACGTTTATTCCGCGCAAGCCTATCCGGAAAAAGCGCACTGGGTGTTGATCAACCGGCGTGACGAAACTATGTTCAAGGCTGCCGGAGCTGACTATACCAGCTTCCTGCCAAATTCGGTTCCGCTTCCCAAGGAAAAAAAGCCGGCCAAGCCCAAAAAAGACCCGGGCCTTATTCTGTATCCGGTGCGTGGCCTTAGGCGCAAGAACATGGGAGAGGCCATTTTGCTTTCTTTTTTCATGCGCAAAGGTTCAAGAATAGGGCTAACCTTGCCGCCCAACAGCCCGCGGGACTTTCAAATTTACGATGAATGGAAAAAAGCAGCAGCCGGCTACAGGGCGGCAGTCAGTTTTGGCCTTGGCTTAAAGCATTCGCTGGACGAGTTGTATGAAGAAGCTATAACAGCCATTAGCACTTCCGTAAAAGAAGGCTTTGGCCTGTCTTTTCTTGAACCCATAGCCCGGGGCAAAGCCATGCTTGGCAGGCGTATATCTTATGTAGTCAATGATTTTGAAACCATGGGCGTAAAGTTTCCCCAGCTTTACAGTAAATTGTCTGTTCCGCTGCATCTTTTTAACTACGAAGCATTTATGCAGCGGGTAGAAAAGGCTATGGAAGCTGCCAGTTTGAGTTTTGGAGCAGGAACTGCTTCCTGTGTGTTTCCGGGCTGTGCCAGTGTCAAGGAATTTTGCGCGCTTGTTTCCAGGGTCATTACGGACGGTACTTCGGCGGATTTCGGGCGCCTTGACGAGACAGCCCAAAGGGAGGTTCTGTCTGCCATTTATCAGCAAAACGGAAGCGCCGGAAGTGCGGGCAAAAGCATAATCGGGCTTAACCCCTTTATAGAAAACTGGGATCAAGCTGCCGGCAATTTGGAGCTGGCTGATACGGACTCGCTTTTGCCCTGGGAAGAGGCCTCTTATGGCCAAAGCCTGGTTTCCATATACAAAGCTGTTCTGGACGGCCGGCTGGGCAGGGCTCCGGACAAGGCAAAGCTGCTGCAAAAATATCTGGTACCGGAGGCTTTTTATGGAATCGGTATTTAGGCCTTCCACAAAACTGGAGCAGGAGCTGGCCCTGGACATACGGGAGAACGGCATAGAGCATTTTGGCCGTAAAAACGGGGACAGCCTTGTTGAGGGGCACTATTTGGCCCCGGCCAAGCTGCCGCCCGAATGGACAGAGCTGGTAAACAAGCCTTTGCCGCACAAAGTGCTGGCCATAGCGGTGGATATTTACGGAACGCTTCTGGCCAGTGCCGCCGGAGAAATTGGTTCCGGTGCCATTGCTTTCCCGGATGAACAGGAACAAAAAAGCGAAGACAAGGAAGCTTCAGAAAAACAGGCGGACAAAAAGCCGCCTGTAACCTTTCCTGCCGACATGGCAGACAAGCTGAAGTCCATAATAGAGGCGGATCATGCCATCCAGAAAAAAAAGGGTATCCAGTGGCCGGAAGTAAACGCGCCCGATGTTTTTGCAAGGGCTTTGGGTATGAGTCCTGATGATGGAGCCAGAGCCTGCGTAGCATGGGAATGCTCAACCAACCGCTGTGCTCCAATGCCGGGAGCACTTGCATTTTTGGAATGCATCCGGGATACAGGCCTGCCTTTGGGGATAGTATCAAATGCCCAGTTTTATACACCCATTTTTATAAAAGAGGCTTTTAGCCTGCCGTTATTTCCCGGGCAGGAAGGCGGGGGGCTGGGCTTTGACATGGAGCTGTGCCTGTGGTCCTATGAAACTGGACGGGCCAAGCCTGATCCATGGATGTTTGCGGAGCTTGCAGGGCGTCTAGAAAAAAGGGCTATAGCGGCCAGTAATATATTGTTCATTGGCAACGATGCCTTGAACGATGTAGCTGCAGCAAAAGAGGCTGGTCTTTTGACAGCCCTTTTTGCTGGCGATGCCCGCTCCTTCAAAGCCAGAAGCGGAAACAACAGGGTAACAGCTGCTCAGCCCGATACCCTTTTATTGTCATGGGATGATGCAAGGAGGCTTATATGTACCTGACCAAAGCAAGAGACATAAGCAGAGTGGGTTTTGTTTCAACACGTTTTCAAGGGGCGGACGGGGTGTCACTGGAAACCTGGAAGTGGAATGAAGTGCTTAGCGAGCTTGGTTATGAAACCTTCTTTTTCTCGGGCAAAAGCGACTGGTTTCCGGAGCGATCGGTGGTAATGGACGAGGCTTTTTTTGACTTTCCCAGGGTAAAGGAGCTCAGTTACGAAATTTTCAACAAATCAACACGGCGCAGAGGACTTACAGCAGAAGTAGGAGAAATCAAAGGCAAGCTAAAGGCTGCCCTGTATGATTTTGTAAGGGAATATGAAATAGATGTACTGATAGCAGAAAACGCTTTTGCCATACCCATGAATATTCCGCTCGGGATAGCCTTGGCAGAAATGGTGGCAGAACTGGAAATGCCCACTGTAGCTCACCATCATGACTTTTACTGGGAAAGGCAGCGCTTTATGTCAGGCTGCGCGGAGGACTACCTTGTAAGGGCATTCCCGCCCAGGCTTCACAGTATTTATCATGTTGTTATCAATTCCGAAGCCAGAAAACAGTTGGCTTTCCGCTGCGGCATAGCCTCCATCATGATACCCAATGTCTGGAATTTTGACGAAGAACCCGTTCAGGCCGATGACTACAATTCGGATTTCAGGGAAGCTCTAGGCCTTAACAAAGACGAAAAACTGTTTCTTCAACCCACCCGTATTGTTGCAAGAAAAGGCATAGAAAGCGCTATCGAGCTTATAGCCAGGTACAACAGTTCAGCTGTAAACGGCAGTAAGGGCGTTTTGCTCATATCGCATCCCGATTTGGACGAGGGAGCCCAGTACTATAAAAGGGTAATAGACTATGCCGAGCTTATGAACGTCAAGCTTTTGATTCATCCCGACCTGATTGCGCTGGAAAGGCAGCAAAAAGAGGACGGCAGCAAGCTTTATTCGCTGTGGGATGCCTATGTACGCTCCGACTTTGTCACTTACCCTTCTGCATACGAGGGCTTTGGCAATGCCTTTTTGGAATCCATATTTTACCGCAAACCCGTTTTTGTAAACCGTTATGCCATTTATGCCCAGGATATAGAGCCTTTGGGATTCAAGACCACAGTCATGGACGGATATATAACCGATGAGCTTGTAAGGGATGTGGAAAGGATATTGTCAGACCCTGTAGAAGCCAGGACCAGGGCATCCGAAAACTTTGCCATAGGAAAAAAATACCTGTCCTACGAGCTGTTAAGAAAAAGGCTGCCCGGGATCTTTATGAACTTTGGCGCCGTATCCTGACAGCCGGCAGCTTCCTAAAGGTTCACAAAAACGGAAAGTCCCGCCATCCAGCCTGCGGGTTCGGGATCAAGGTCCAAACCAAAAAGCAGGCTGAAAGCCATAATGAATTTTTGCGGAACATAGCGCAGTTCCAGGGCAGTTTTAAGCGGCAATTCCAGGTCAAAGCCGTCCGCAAGATTGCCGCTCATGGCCATGGCAGACACTGCCGCTCCAAACTCGTAGCTGCCGATATTGAGCGCAGCGCCAATGCCTGCGCGTATTTTAAAAGCATCTTCCCAGTAGCCGCCAATATGCGGGCTTAATACCAGGTTTGCATAGCTTTTGCCCAAACCTGCAACCGCTCCTGCACGTATCCATGCCGGATCATACAAAGACGGATTGGCTATTCTGCCTTCCAAAAGGCCGGAAAGTCCCAGAATCCCAGTCATGGGCAGGGAAAGTCTAAGACCAAGCCTGCCGGCTCCGTTCTTTGTATCTGTCTCAAACCCAGCGCCCAAATCAAGCATGGGCGGAAAAGACAGCGCTATGCCCAACCTGAGTTCTCCCATCCGGACAGCAGGTTCGGAAATGCTGCCTTTTGCAAAAGCCGACATGCCCACTCTTATATTTGTGTCATTAGCTGCAAATCCGTCCGGGCTGTATTCCGAACCGAACATGGCTCCGTAAGCGCCTGCCGGAATAATTACTAGGCTGGAATCCAATTCCACCTGGCTTTCATAATTGTAGCTGTCTTTAAGGCTTTCTTGCCCGGGCGCCGGCCACAGCTGCAGTTCAAAATGGTAACTGCCATCGGCCAGGGGCTGCCCGTCTTTATCCCTGCCATCCCATCTTACAGACTGCTCCCATGTGGTAAAGCCCGGCAATTCAATGCTTTCAAGCTGTTTGCCGCTATAGTCTCTGACAATAAAAACACCGCTGCCAGGTGCTGTGACGGAAAAGGAAATGGCCAGTATACCCTTCATTCCGGAATTGCGAGGATTCATGCGTGATGTTGACTGGTAAAAGCCCTTGGCTTCAAAAGCTGCCGGAAGAAGCTCAACATCCATGGAATATACTAGGTTCTCGCTTATCAACACCCTTTTGACCAAATCTTTATAACCAAATGCCCTTACTCTGATTTCGTGAATTCCAAGCGCCAGCTCCAGAAAGCCTTCACTGTAGCTGTTGTCGTCCACCAATATTTCTGCATTTTGGGGCCTTACCCGTATATCCAAAAAGCCGGTAAGCTGCTTTAGGCTGGTACTTATACTGGTTTTTGTATCGGGCATAAGGGTCAGGGTTAGGACCAGATCGCTATAACCCTTTGCTTTTAATACAAGGCTGTGCTGCCCCGCTGTCAGCCCTGTAAGCTCCACCGGAGTTTTTCCCCTGTTCAGCTTGTCCAGCCACAGCTCCGCGTTTTTTACCTCACAGTAAACATACAGGGATGCCGCCCCGTTCTGGGGCTGGCTTTCAACTGTAATAACCGGGCTTGCCTGGTTTTCTGCAGCAAAAGTTGTTGCCGTAAGCAATATGAATATTCCTAGTGCCAGTCTTTTCATAAGCCAATTTTAATTGTTCAATTTTAATTCTGCAAGGCAGCCTGAAGGGTTTAAACCCATACTTCCCCTAAGCTTAGTATTTTTGGAACCAATACTATGCGTTGTATACAGCTGCCCGGGTACTACTAGGAACAGTTTTTGGCAAAATTGCCTTTGCCACCAAGCTTTGGGTAAGTAATCACCTTAGGAGTGGCTATCGGCTGTTTTATAAAAGAATCGTAAAATGTTTTGGTAGTTCCCCAAATCTTATTGTTAACGCCTGTTTTTACAAAAACACCACTAGGGGTGGTATAGTCAATAATGGCTTTATACAATATATGGTAGCAAAAATAGCTTACAATAATCTTCAGGGTACTATATAAAGTTTTTAGAGGTCTCCTTATGAAAAAACAGGCCGCAGCCTTGCAACATGTTTTTCTGAACTTCCTCCCAGTATTGTGGCTGGCAGCCATAAGCCTTGTATCCTGCGCCAAGTCAGCCGACACTTCAGCCCCGCCTGCTCAGCAGGAACCTGCCCGGCAGGCGGAAAGTACAAGCTTTTCCGGTAATGCTTTTTTGGCAAGAGCCAAAGCCATAACAGATAACTGGGATGCAAAAAGCCTGGCTGGCCAGGTGCTGATGACAGGTATTGGCAATGAAAGCAGCCTTTCTGCCGGTGTAAAGGCAATGCTGGAAGACATGAAACCGGGGGCCATACTGCTTTTCAGGTACAACATTGCGGAACAGCTGACGGAGCTGTTCGATCTGTGCCAGGAAGCAGGCATCGCGTCCATGCAAGAAGAGCTTTTGCCCTTTATAGCTCTGGACCATGAAGGCGGGAGGGTAAACCGTTTCAAAAACGCTTTGACCCGCCTGCCTTCTGCCGCAACCATTGGCCGGGCAGGAGCTGCTGTCCTGGCAGGCTCCATAGCCGGTTCGGAGCTGCATGCTCTTGGTATAAGCATGAATCTGGCTCCGGTTGCAGAAGCAGCCATGGCAGACAGCAATGCTTTTCTGGGAGACCGCGCCTTCAGCTCCGACTGGCAGGAGGCCGCAAGCATGGCTTACGGATATGTAAAAAGCTGCCAGTTGGAAGGGACTTTGGCTGTTGCCAAACACTTTCCAGCCAGCGCAAGCCGGGATCCGCATTCCGGACCGCTATCCGTCATTGGGGGGGATATCCAAGCGGAGCAGCTGCTTGCCCCCTTTGCGGCTGCAATAAAAGCCGAGGTATCAGCCATTTTGCTGTCCCATGTTGTTGCAGATTTTCTGGACCCGCTTTTGCCTGTCAGTATTTCTCCATCAGCCATAGCTGCTCTTAAAGACGGTTTGGATTTTGGCGGCGTAGTCATGAGTGATGACCTGGAAATGGCTGCCCTGAGCAATATCGATGGCAGTGAAGTATCCTGTGTAACAGCCTTAAAGGCAGGGGTAGACCTGGTCATGACAAGCAGCATTAAAAATGCCATTACTGCCAGGGATGCAATATACAAAGAAGCCATTGCCAACCCGGACTTTCTGGAAAGGTTAAGGGATGCGGCTGCAAGAATTGTGGCCCAGAAATTGCGCTTTGGGCTGGACAAGCATAAGCCGGATATTGCCAAAAAACGCCTGCTTGGGCTTAAAGCCCTTGTTGATCATAACCAAGCCAGCCTAAACGCCATGCTGGAACAAGCCGCCTTTCGGGACAAAAGTAGCTTAAATAACTAGCGCTTATGCCGATTTATAAAGAGTGAAGGCCCGAATTGTATCTGTAATGCTGTTTTTTTCATCAATTTGCGCAAGTGTGCAGGCTCAGAGCCCGGAGCTTGTATTGAGCCCAACCGATTTGAGGATAGAGCAGCTTGGAGACGGGGGCTATCACCTGTATATAAAAGCCAAGGCAGGCTTGGGCAGTGTACTTCTTGCGGAAACCACTAAAGACCCCCTTGGCAAAGAAGCCAATTATGCATACAGGGCAGAAGCTTGGAACCCAATAAACGGTGACGAAAAACGTATGCTGGATGGCGTTTTTTTGGA
>JAKPMS010000030.1 GCA_029548805.1 Spirochaetota bacterium
TACAGCGCATGGCAGGCACAAAAGAGGCGGGAGCCGCTTATAGAAACAAATGACATCACAGACCTAGATGAGCGGATAGAGGCTTTTTATATAGCTACACAGCTTGAAGAGTATTACACTTGCATATTTACAGGCCAAACAGCGGAAGCAATAGATTTTATCAATGGGATAACTCAAGAAGAGCTTGATTATCAGAGCGGAAAAAATAATAGGCATTTTTCAACACCCGGTGAATTGTGGAAATACTACACCAAGGAGCTAAAAATATTTGTCCCGGACCCTGAATATAAAAAGTGCCCTTTTTAAATAGGGGGGCTTATGAAATTAAAAAGCTTGCTAGATAGGGAGCAAAGCCAGTCCAGCAATCAAAGCACAGAGGGCCACAGAGCCGCTGCACGGTATAAAAAGTGAGAATGGGTAGAGCCTACAAGCCACAGAGGGCCACCAGTGCATTTTATAGGCTCTATTCAACACTTTATATGGCTTTGTATTAAAAATGCAGCCACGGGGCAGGAAACAGCCATAGCGGGCAAATACCCCATAGGGGGGCTGAAATATACAAACCAAAAGCATACACCACACACCCACCAGTCAAACTTAGTGTTTGCCAAAAATCTGAAACTTTGTAGACATTTTGTAGACATAGCAAGGGGCAAGCCTTTTATTTCTTTGTCTTGTAAAGAATTATAATTTTATAACAGGTTTGAGTCCTCTCCCTGCTAGGTTTAGCGGCCATCTATAGATGGTCGCTTTTTTTTATTACCGCGGGACTCGAACCGGAGCGAGCGCCGAGCGCATAGCGAGGAAGAGCACGCAGGATTGCGTGCGCAAGCGAGCGTAGGCGTCCGAAGGGCCGAAGCAGGGATGCTGAGGCCCGAGGAAGAGTCCTCTCCCTGCTAGGTGCTAAAAGCCGTTTTCTTAGGAAGGCGGCTTTTTTCATTTCTTTACCCTATATGGAATTAACTTTTAGGCATTTTACTCTATTGACTTATATTATGCCCTGTTTTACCTTATTTTGTAGACACTATGTAGGTATAAAAAATTTAAACTTTCAATATTATTGATAAACTGCAAGCACTACCGCCTTTCCTTGTGTATTAAATGCAAGGAGACACAATATGCAAAAAATACCCCAACTGGACCCAAGGCGCGACATCGTCTTTAAGAGCATCTTTGGCAAAACCACAGAAAAAGCCAGCTTTGCTAGAAACAGCCTTATATCGGCATTTTTAGGCAAGCCTGTCACAGAATCCACCGTGCTTAACCCTGAGCTAATACCATACGACATAAGGGACAAAGCCACGCGCCTGGATATCCTGTGCATGCTGGATGACGGAAGCCAGGTAAACCTGGAAATGCAAATGTGCAATACAGGTGACAGCATAAAAGAAAGGCTATGCTATTATTGCTCACAGCTTTTTGTTTCCCAAAAATCCAGGGGCATTTGGTATGAGGACTTAAACCCTGTGTATGTTATCCTTATAAGTAACGAAAAGCTCTTTCCGCAAGAAGAAAAAAGCCTTTCCTTAGTGCAATACCGCTTTGAATCCGGGGAGCTATTTAGCGACAAGCTCAATATTATGACTTTGGACTTGTCAAAGCTTAATGATACTACTAAATTTGAAGAAGAGCTTGATGCAATAAAGCGCTGGGGGCTGTATTTTAATAGCGCAACGGATGATTCACGCAAAGAGCTGATAAAAGCCTTGTTGGAGAAAGACGAGGGCATACGCATGGCAGACAAAGTGTTTTATGAAGTGACCCAGGACGATTACGAGCGGGCCAAAATATTTGAGCGTGAAAAAATACTGATGGACTATTACTCCGGCCTGGCCGAGGCAAAGCAAAAGGGCTTAAAAAAAGGCCTTGAAGAGGGACTGGAACAAGGCTTAAAAAAAGGCAAAGCGGAGGGCCTTGAAGAAGGCAAAGCTGAAGGCCTAGCAGAAGGGGCGCAAAACGAAAAGGCCAAAATTGCCCAAACTTTAAAAGCCAAAGGTTTTTCTGCCAAGGATATAGAAGAAATAACCGGCCTAAAAGAGGGCAGTTACTAGGGTTTAGTTACAAGATTTAATTTACAACTTATAATAAGCTTATCTGCCAGCAAAATATTTTTTAGAAAAACTGCAAGCACTACCGCCTTTCCTTGTGTATTAAATGCAAGGAGATGCAATATGCAAAAAATACCGCAACTGGACCCAAGGCGCGACATAGTCTTTAAGAGCATCTTTGGCAAAACTACAGAAAAGGCCAACTTTGCTAGAAACAGCCTTATATCGGCATTTTTAGGCAAGCCTGTCACAGAATCCACCGTGCTTAACCCTGAGCTAATACCATACGACATAAGGGACAAAGCCACGCGCCTGGATATCC
>JAKPMS010000034.1 GCA_029548805.1 Spirochaetota bacterium
GAAGGGTCGCAGCGAACGCATGAGAGCTCGCTGTGCAAGGAAGCACAGCGAGACCCGCAGGCGGCCTGTAGCGCAGCCGCCAAGGAAGGCGGCAAGCGGAAGGCGACTCCCTTCTGGCGCTAAACTAGGCTGCTTTTAAGCCCCTTTTATAAATTTAAGGGAGTCGAACCGAAGGGTCGCAGCGAACGCATGAGAGCTCGCTGTGCAAGGAAGCACAGCGAGACCCGCAGGCGGCCTGGCAGCAGATATAAAGCTTTGTAAAATGGTAGTATGAAATACTGTAATAGTATGATAAAATTATTGACGGACTGGAATATTGCATCTATAAATATATATCGGATGCTGTAAAAGGTATTTTGGTTTTATCAAGCGATTAATTGTCCCGACTGATAGAACCAGGGTTTACGTATATCTTAATAAAAAGAAAATAAAAATGGTGAAGGAGTTTGTGCAGCCCATAGAATCTATTAATTGTTGTTATCCGGATAAACAGCTATAGTCTTAATGAAATTTCTTACTAGGCAAAAGCATATTTTTGCAAAACAAGTGTTACAGGTTTTCTTATACGATAGGGGCTAAGAAAAAACCATACAGTTTTTAAGGATACCCTATAAAATCTGATAGCAAAGAAAGAGGATGCCATGGATATCAGAGTTCAGGAATTGCTTGAAAAAATCAAGCGTGACGGTATTGAAAAGGCAGAAGCAGAAACAGCAATCTTGCATTCAGAGGCAGAAGAAAAGCGGAATGCCATTATTGCGGCTGCGGAAAAAGAAGCCAAGTCTATATTGGCCAGAGCAAAAAGTGATGCTGAACGCTTTGAAGCAGCCGGGCGTGCTGCCCTTATGCAGGCATCCAGAGACCTTGTTTTGGCTTTTAGGATCGAAATAGAAAAAGTATTGGGGGCTATAGTTCACAAGGAGATGAATGTTGCTTTTGATGCTGACACAATAAAAAAGGTTTTGCCGTCCATAATTGAGGCATGGGGCAAAAATGGCCAGGATGACCTTGCTGTTTTGCTGTCTGATAAAGACCTCAAAGAAATTGATGCCTATTTTAGGGATAAACTGGGCAGTGCTTTGAAAAAGGGATTGGAGCTAAGACCACTAAAGGACGCCAAGGCTGGTTTCCGTATTATAGAAAAAGGCGGAGCAGCTTATTACGATTTTTCGGCAGAAGCCCTTGCGGACATGCTTGGTGCTTACCTGAATACAAATCTGGCTGCAATAGTCTCAGAAGCTGTTGCAGATACAAAAAAGTAGAAAGAAATGGCATTTTATTATTATTTCTGCACTACTTTGCCTGCACTTTCCTACAGTTCTTCTTCTATTCCTTTATCACATAGTGACTTTTTGGATCAGGCTTCCAGATTTCTGTCAAAAAAGGATATGGACACGCTGCAGAAAGCCAGCTTGTATATACCAGAAGACGGCTCTTTTCCTGCTTCTGTTTCCTCTTCTGTGCTATTGGGCAAGTATTATAGATGGGAACTTGGCCTTAGAAACGAGCTGGCCAGGCTTAGAGCCCAAAAACTGCAGAAAGCGCTGGACAGGTACATAAAACCGGGGGAGCCCGAATGGGATGCCATTAGAACAGCACAAGGCGCTTTCCAGGCCGAGGATCCGTATCAGGCAGAGCTTTTGATCGAAAAAGAACGCTGGATGTATATTGAGGCTTTGGTTTCCAACCATTTTTTTGATATGGAAAGCCTTGTAGCTTATGGTCTTTTGTTGCAGGCGCTGGAAAGAAAAGCCCGATTTGTAATTGAGCTTGGGCAAAAAGGTTACAAAGAAGTATATAATACCGTTTTAGAAACCGCGGATTACCGCAATGAATCCGGAGAAAACAAATGACAGAAACAAAAGGCGCCGTCGTTGGGGTAAATGGAAATATGGTAAGCGTGCAGGTAGACGGAACCGTATCCATGAACGAAGTGGCATATATCAGGAGTGGCGGAAAAAGGCTCAAGTCCGAAATAATCCGCATTCAGGGCAATGTAGTGGAAACCCAGGTGTTTGAAATAACCAAGGGTATAAAAATTTCTGATCCTGTAGAATTTTCAGGTGATATGTTGGCTGTAGAGTTGGGGCCAGGCCTGCTTGGAAAAATTTATGACGGACTTCAGAATCCATTGCCGGAGGTGGCAGAAAAAACAGGCTATTTTCTTGAAGCAGGTGTATACCTTGAACCCTTGCCCAGGACAGTCAAATGGGCTTGGACCCCGTCGGTCAAAGCTGGTGACAGCGTTGAGCGTGCAGATACCCTGGGAACTGTTCCGGAAGCCGCTTTTACTCACAAAGTAATGGCCCCTTTCTGGCTGCATGGAAATTATAAAGTCAAGTCTGTAAGGCCGGCTGGCGAATATGCGGTAAATGATGAAATAGCAGTGTTGGAGGACGAAAACGGCAGGCAGCTTCCGCTAAGCATGAAGTTTTCCTGGCCGGTAAAGCGGGCCATTGACTGTTATGCTGAGCGCCTAAAACCGGAAGAACCCATGGTTACAAAAAACCGTATCATCGACACTTTTTTTCCGGTATCCAAGGGCGGAACTTATTGTATTCCTGGACCCTTTGGAGCCGGAAAAACTGTGCTTCAGCAGGTTACCAGCAGAAATGCCGATGTGGACATAGTCATTATTGCTGCCTGTGGAGAACGCGCCGGCGAAGTGGTGGAAACACTTAAAGAATTCCCCGAACTTGTAGACCCCAAAACCGGACGTTCTCTTATGGAAAGAACCATTATAGTATGCAATACCTCATCCATGCCGGTGGCTTCGCGAGAAGCATCTGTTTATACCGCTGTTACAATGGCAGAATATTACAGGCAGATGGGGCTTGATGTGCTTTTGCTGGCCGACTCTACCAGCCGCTGGGCCCAGGCTATGAGGGAAATGTCTGGCAGACTGGAAGAAATACCGGGAGAAGAAGCCTTTCCCGCCTATCTGGAATCCGTAATTGCCGGTTTTTATGAAAGGGCGGGCATAGTACGCCTTAAAAACGGCCAGCGCGGCTCTGTTACAATTGGCGGAACCGTTTCTCCGGCAGGCGGAAACTTTGAGGAACCGGTAACCCAGGCAACCCTGAAGGTGGTTGGCGCCTTCCATGGCCTGTCAAGGGAGCGCTCCGATGCCCGTAAATATCCGGCTATCCATCCGCTTGAGTCCTGGTCAAAATATAAAGGACTCCTGGATTCATCCAGCGTGGAATGGGCTCACAACTACCTTGCCAGAGGCGCAGAAGTAGGCCAGATGATGAAAGTGGTTGGCGAAGAAGGCACCAGTATTGACGACTTTATGGTTTATCTTAAGGGCGAATTCCTGGATGCTGTATATCTGCAGCAAAACTCTTTTGATAATGTTGATGCGGCTGTATCTCCGGAACGGCAGAGGTTCATGTTTCAGCGTTGCGTCAAGGTTCTGGGCTCGTCTTTGGACTTTAAAGATAAAGAAGCAGCCAGAAACTGGTTCAGCCAGCTGCGCCAGCGTTTCCTGGATATAAACGGTATCGAATGGGACAGCGCTGCATTCAAAGCTGCGGACAAGGAAGTGCTGGCTTTTATAGATGACAAAGTAAGAGACCTTGATAAAAAAGCTGCAGCAATAATAGAAAGCCTGGAGTGACAATTATGAAGAAAATATATTCGCGCATTGAGTCCATCAAAGGCAACGTAATTAGCGTCAAGGCGGAGGGGGTAGCCTACGGCGAATTGGCGGAAGTAAAAACCCGTTTTGGTGCTTCCCTTGCAGAAGTGAACAGATTGGACGGGAACAATGTAGCCATGCAGGTTTTTGCCGGAAGCCGGGGCATTTCTACCGGAGACGAGGTTCGCTTTCTGGGCAATCCCATGCGCATTTCTTTTAGCGAAGCCTTAAAAGGCCGAATTTTTACCGGATCCGGGGAACCCAGGGACAAGGGGCCAGCACTTAAGGACAATCTTATACCCATAGCCGGGCCATCGGTAAATCCTACAAAGCGCATCATTCCAAAAGAAATGGTTAGAACAGGTATACCCATGATAGACCTGTTCAACACCCTTGTAAAAAGCCAAAAATTGCCCATTTTTTCCATTTCCGGAGAACCTTACAATGAACTTTTAGCCCGTATCGCCATGCAGGCAGAGGTCGACCTTATAATTCTTGGTGGCATGGGCCTTAAATATGATGACTATCTTTTCTTCAAGGATACCCTTGAAGAAGGCGGAGCCCTGCAAAAGACGGTCATGTTTGTGCATACGGCTGCTGATCCGGTTGTGGAATGCCTTATGGTACCGGATATATCACTTGCGGTAGCAGAACGCTTTGCTCTTAACGGACAGAATGTGCTAGTGCTTCTTACCGATATGACCAACTTTGCCGATGCCATGAAAGAAATAGCCATTACCCAGGAGCAGGTTCCATCCAACCGCGGGTATCCTGGAGACCTGTACTCCCAGCTGGCTTCCAGGTATGAAAAGGCTGTTGACTTTTCGGATTCCGGCTCCATAACCATCCTTGCCGTCACTACTATGCCGGGAGATGATGTTACCCACCCTGTGCCTGACAATACGGGCTACATAACCGAGGGGCAGTTTTATCTCAAAGGCGGCAGGATAGAGCCATTTGGCTCTCTTTCCCGCCTTAAGCAGCAGGTCAACGGCAAGACCAGGGCAGATCATCGAGCCATTATGGATGGCATGATTAAGCTGTTTGCCGCATACAGGGATACCTTAGAGAAAAAATCCATGGGATTTCAGATGTCTCCCTGGGACTTGAAGCTGCTCAAGTACGGAGACCTTTTTGAACGGGAAATGATGGATCTTTCTGTGAATATTCCTCTGGAAGGAGCATTGGACAAGGGCTGGGAAATTCTGGCTGCCTGTTTTGAACCCCAGGAAACAGGACTTCAAACCAAACTAATAGAACAATTCTGGCCAAAAAAGGCATAAAGCTGTGGCAAAGATAAAGCTTACCAAAAACGAGCTTAAGAAACAGAAGGATGCGCTCAAAATGTATATGCGGTACCTTCCGACTCTCCAGCTCAAGAAGCAGCAGCTTCAGATGGAAATCAGGGATATCGAGGCCAAAGCCAGGGTGCTGGCTGCCGAAAGAGACAGGCATATGACAGAATTTCAAGCCTGGGTAGCGGTTTTTGGAGAAGTCGAGGCGCTGAAGAGCCAGGACGGAAACTGGATACTTTCTTCCGCACTGGTAAAAAGCGCTGTTGGCAATATTGCTGGCGTAGACATACCCATATACCGGGGTGCAGAATTTTCTGTAGATGATTATGACCTTTTTGCCCGTCCTTTGTGGATAGACAAGGCACTAGAAAGACTCAAAATTATGCTCAGCCTGGATATGGAAATAAAGGTTCTTGAAGAACAGGTCTCCAGATTGGGCAAAGAGCTTAGAACAACAACCCAAAGGGTTAATCTGTTTGAAAAAGTAAAAATCCCGGAAACAGCCGCCAATATAAAAAAAATCGGCATTTATCTGGGAGATCAGCAGACAGCACAGGTTGTTCGTGGCAAAATAGCCAAACGCAAAGTGGAAGGGGCTGAGCCATGATAGCTTCAATGAAAAGGGCTTTTATAGTTATAAGAGAAAAAGAAAAACGAAAAACTCTGGTTTCTTTAAGGAAACTGGGGCTAATGCATATGGAAGCAGTCACCGGCAAGGGCCTTGAGCATGAGGGGCTTGTAGACCAAAAAAACCTGGTCCAGGAAGCGTTGGGTTTATTGGGTGAGTTTAAAAGCAATGCCATCCAGGACGAATTGGCTTATGGTGATGCCATCGATCTTGCAAAAGAAATAAAAAACATGGACGCCAGTATCAAAGCCTCGCTCGATCACGCCATGGTGCTTTCTAGAGAGATAGAGAGAATCCGCCCATGGGGGGACTTCAAGCCCGAGCTGATCAGGGAACTGGCACTAAAGGGTTATCCTTTGCGCATAGTAGAGCTCCCTGTCAAGAAAATTGCTGCGGCTTTGTCCGGCCGTGATTATATCAGATTGAGCGAATCCAAAGGCATGGCCAGGCTAGCCATCATTGCGGATGACAGCATTGAACTGGATCCGGCTTGCATTGAATTAAGCCTGCCGGCCAAACGGCTTTCCGAACTAGAAGCAGAATTGTCGGCTGCCAGGGAAAACACAAGGCAGACCAAAGAAAAAATAAAAGAAAAAGCTTCTTTTATAAATGCTTTGGAAAAAGTGCTTAAAAAGCTGGACAGGGATATAGCTTTTGAAAGCTTCCATTCCGGCATGGACAGCAAAGACGGACTGGCATGGTTTGCAGGCTGGATTCCGGAAAAAGACGTAAAGCATTTGTCGGAAATGGCTGAAAAAGCCGGCTGGGGGCTTTTGCTGGATAATCCGCTGGACGAAGAACAGCCGCCTACCAAAATAGAAAACCCAGCGCTGATCAGAATGATAGAACCCATTTTTGATTTTTTAGGGACAGTTCCAAATTACAGGGAATATGACATATCCGGGCTATTCCTGCTGTTTTTTACTTTCTTTTTTGCTATGATTTTTGGTGATGGTGGATACGGCGCATTACTGCTTTTGGCAAGCATTTTTGCGGCATTGAAAGCCAAAAAAAAGGATGGAAGGGTGCCTGACCCCATAAGGCTGCTGATGCTGCTGGGTGGTGCAACAATGACATGGGGAGCAGTAAGCATGAGCTGGTTTGGCATGCCTGTAGATAAAGTGCCGGCTGTTTTGCAAAAGCTGTCAGTATATTGGCTGTCCAACGCAAACCCGGATTCCGGGGACAATGTAAAGGTTTTATGCTTTGTTCTTGGCCTTGTGCAACTGTCCATAGCCCACTTGAAAAACATCAAAAGGGATTTTCCTGCCATTAAGTTTGTAGGGCAGCTTGGGCAGCTGGCCATGGTGGATGGCATGTTTTTTCTGGTTCTGAATCTTGTTATCAGTTCGGACAAGTTTCCCATTCCGTCCTGGGCACTTTATACGGTACTGGGCGGATTTGTTCTGAACTTTGTTTTTTCAAACTATGAAGAAGGTCATGGCTTTTTCAAGGGCTTGGTAAAAAGCATAATTTCCAGCTTTGCCAACATAGTTTCCGTATTTTTGGGCATAGTCAATATTTTTGCTGACATTGTCTCCTATATACGGCTTTGGGCTGTGGGCCTTGCCGGACTGGCCATAAGCCAGACCGTGAACAACATGGCCGGGCCCATGTTTGGCAAAGCCATCATGTTTGCAATGGGAGCAGCCCTGCTTGTTTTTGGGCATGGACTGAACATCATAATGAGTGTTCTGTCAGTGGTAGTGCATGGAGTACGCCTTAATGTTCTGGAATTTTCCGGCCACCTAGGTATGGAGTGGTCGGGCTATAAATATGAACCCTTCAAGGATACCGTTGTAGATGAACGGGTAAAAATGGAAAGGAGTCTTTAATGAATATTGGAATGATCGGCGTTGCAGCCGTCTTGGGTATCTCAGCCATAGGTTCTGCCATTGGTGCAGGAATTGCCGGGCAGGCAGCCATAGGTGCCTGGAAACGCAACTACATGGCTAACAAGCCAGCATCTTTCTTGCTTGTTGTTTTTGCCGGCGCTCCGCTGACTCAGACTATTTATGGTTTTATATTGCTTCAAAGAATGATGTCTTCCAATAAAGACCCCTTCCTTCTTTTGGCTGCAGGAGTTATTGGAGGCTTGGCCATGGGTATGTCCGCCATAGCCCAGGGACAGGCAAGCGCTTCTTCCTGTGATGCATTTGGAGAAACCGGCAAAGGCTTTGGCCAGTACATTACCGTGGTGGGCTTATGCGAAACCGTAGCCCTTTTTGTTATGGCCTTTACCTTTGGAGCCCTTTAGAAACGCACTTTTTTTACTGGGTTTCCCCTTTGGTGTGCGACCAAATTGCATAGCAATTTGGTCGCACTTCTGTCTATAATACCTCCATGAACAATAAAACCAAGGCAGTAAAGCTCGGAAATGTAATAGTAGGCGGAGGACACAGGCCTTCTGTCCAGACCATGTGGAAGGAAGCCCTCAGTAAAAACTCACTTGACACTTTGCCCGAACGAATAAAAAAGCTGGAAAATCTTGGCTGTGATATTTTGCGCTTCTCTGCTCCCGATATGGAGCAGGCTGGCTTGCTTGGCAGACTGTCAGGCATGGTAAGCATTCCATTGGTGGCAGACATTCATTTTGACTGGCGTATTGCTCTAAAATGCCTGGATTACCCGATTGCAAAAATTAGGGTAAACCCTGGCAATCTTGGAGAAGCCTGGAAGCTGAAGGAAGTGGCGGCAAAAGCTGCAGACAAGGCTGTCCCAATAAGGATAGGGGTCAATTCCGGTTCTATTCCAAAAGACCTTCAAAACCATCAGGACAGGGCTGAAGCCCTGGTAATAGCTGCCGAAAGGGAAGTGGAAGCACTGGACGCACTCAAGTTTAGTAATGTAATTGTATCCATGAAGGCATCCGGAGTTGAAGAAACAATTAAAGCCAATAGGCTTTTTTCTTCAAGGCATAATATACCTCTGCATATTGGGGTTACAGAAGCGGGCCCAATAGTGCAGGGTTGCGTCAGAAGCACCGTGGCTATGTATGCCCTTTTAACAGAAGATATAGGCGACACGCTAAGGGTATCCCTGTCTGGCAGCATGGAAGACGAAATAGCTGCCGGCCTGGAAATACTGGCATTGGCCAAAGGCAAGAGGGAAAGGGCGGACATTGTATCCTGTCCCCGCTGCGGAAGAGCCAGCTTTGACACCCATGCTTTTACCGGGCGATGGAAAGACAGGATTTATTCCATCAAAAAGCCGCTAACTATTGCCATAATGGGCTGTGTGGTTAACGGCCCTGGCGAGGCCAGGCACTCGGATCTGGGTATTACAGGTGGCGGTGACAAAATAATAATCTTTAAAAATGGCAAGATTGTCCGTATATGCAAACCGGAAGAAGCCGATACTGTATTTGGGGAGGAATTGGCCAAGCTTATATGAATAAATGCCGTCATGCTTTGGGTGTAATAGCGTGCTTTCTCTTAATCATGCCGTATATGTCGCCATACATGGCAGCCCAGACCATTGAAGCAAGCGGCTTTGAGCCTGCTTGGCTTAATTTTGAGCAGGGCAAAAGGGCTTTTTCGGATAAAAACTTTGGCTCGGCCCTGGTATTTTTTGAGTCTGCCATAGAATCAAGACGCAAAGAGTTCGTAACAGCCAGTGCCAAGCTGGAGCAAATCAGGGCCCTTAAACAGGCAAAAGACGGTTCAATAAAAAACACACTGGCTGCATTTGCAAAAGAGGACTTTATACAGAGGGATTACGCCGCTTTGGTAAAAGGCAGAGAGCCTTTCTCCCGTGAATTGCTGCTTGATCTTAAAAAAGAAAGAATATCGGACAGTCACAGATCCTTTCTGGATGTGCTTTTGGCTGTTGGGGAATATTATCCATTGAACAAGCTGAACGATTCCATAGCCGAATTGTCCAGGCGGGTATTTTTGCTTGTCAGTTTTCCGGAGGCCGAATACTGGAAAGGAAGGCTGTTTTTTATAGAAGGAGAGCTGTCTCTAGCAGAAAACCAGTATGAAAGAGCTTTTAGCAAGGCAGAATCGCTTGATATTAAAGAGGAGCAGTACACCTTTCTTTATGCTTTGGCAGAAGTATATGAAGTTCGGGGCAACTGGACAGCCTGGGAAAGTGTTTTGCTAAAAATTGCCAATAGCCTTGATATTTCAATAGATAGCTATCTGAAAAGAGCAATGGAAAATACCCTCCTGGAATCAGGTTTTGACCATTTTATGACTTTGTACAGGTTTGAGCCTTCATATTCGCTTTTGGCAAATGCAAAGCTTGCAGCTTATTACATTGAAAACGGGAGGGCACAGGCGCTTTTGCATGGCGCAATAGCTGTCAATATGATTTTAAGCAAAGCCATCAGGATGATAAACGAAAAAGATTCGGATTATACATGGCAGGGACTGGAAGATTTTATGAAGCGCAGCAATTCTGAAAGGGTGCAAAACTATCTGGAAGAGAACAATTTTTTGAACTGCATGCTCTGTTTTGCAGATTCTCTTTATGTTGCCGGTGCAAGGGCTCCCGCTATCCATCTATGGCGCAATATTGCCATAACGAATAAAAAACCCCAGTCTGTCACAGCTTTGCAGCGTCTGGCCGCTCCCGCTTCGGCAATTAGGCAGGCACTTGACCAGGGACTGTAAAACCCGGCTTGCAGAACAGCCGGTTTAGCAGCTACCAGGTTTTGCGGAACCAAATACGGACTTGCAGTCAGGATATGGTTTCTTGAATATTTTGAATAATTTCTTTTATGAACGGATCACAGATTGAATAAACCCGCCTGGTTTTTTGTATTTCGGCATTAACTATACCCGCCTTTTTAAGAATTGCCAGGTGTTGCGAAATTACAGGTTGGGGCTGCTTTAGACATTGCCATAAATTGGATACACATGGGTCATCTTCTCTGGCTATCAGGCATAAAAGCCTTAGGCGTATGGGATGTCCTACAGCTTTGAGCTTTGAAGAATATTCGGTAATCAATTCTTTATTACAGGGTACTTTTGTTTCCATATATAGATGATATCATTATATTATTATTGATTCAACAGCTTTTTTATGTCCCTGGAAGTTTTGTATGACAGGTAGCTGTCAAGGCTATTGTGCAATTCTTTGCTGTGATCAAAAGAAAAAGCCATTATGACTCCGTTTCTTAACAGATTAAGGTTTACCGAGAAAATA
Organism: Spirochaetota bacterium; assembly: GCA_029548805.1. Taxonomy (GTDB): domain Bacteria; phylum Spirochaetota; class Spirochaetia; order Treponematales; family UBA12059; genus SZUA-370. The sequence continues at coordinate 10,715 of JAKPMS010000034.1, forward strand.
TTTTCTTCAAGGCGCAGGCTTGCATCCTCTATTACAAGGCCTGGTTCCAGTTCCGAGACAAGAGTTTTTTGATCGGCAAGAAAGGATATGCCCCCAATAGACAGATTGTTGACTTTTCCAGAAACAATGGAGGCTTTTCCCGGAAGCGAAAACAAAAGGCCTACACTGTCGCCAGGGCTTATGATGATTCTGCGCTTCCTTGAGTCATCCACATCTATATAGCGCTTGAGTATGCTCTGGAAGCGTGCCACTTCTGATATGTCCGAAAGATCCTCTTTAATAACTCCGTTGACACCCAAAAAGGCAGCCTTTGCAGCCTCGTCAAAAGAAAAAAACTGGCCTTTAAGCAGAATAATGGCGCATTTTGTTTTCGGCTTTAATGACCTGATATCCACCACTATGGATTTC
>JAKPMS010000035.1 GCA_029548805.1 Spirochaetota bacterium
GCACAAGGGTGATAGGGGCAGTCTGCCCTTTTGGGATTGCCGGTTGGAAAACCGGTAATCAGGAATAAGAAAAAGCGCTTGTAATCGTTTTAAATGCTCAATTTTTGTTGACCTTGAGTTGGAAATGCCGGAGTCACACTATAAATAGTAGTTTTTAGAGGTGCCCTTCAATACTTTTATAGTTCCCCAAAGCTTAGTGGTATTTTAACTCACTACTTTATATTGTACAAAGCAGCCGGGATATATACCATACAGAGTATGGGTTTTGCCAAAATTTTAGTTGCCACTAAGCTTTGGGGAACTAATCAAAACTTTGTATTGTATGAAGTTTTCACAGAAAGGCTTTGTTTTGACGCAGTTATATCTTGATAATGGTGCTACATCTTTTCCAAAGGCACCCGGGGTGGCAGAAGCGGTAAGCGCTTTTATAACAAACGCCGGCGCCAATATAAACCGCAGCGGCTTTGACTCTGCCTTTGCAGCCGAGGAAACCGTTTTTGAAACCAGGGAACTCCTGTGTACGCTTTTCAATTTTTCACGCCCGGAAAATGTGGTTTTCTGCCTGAATGCCACTGCTGCACTCAATTATATACTAAAAGGCCTGCTGAAAGCCGGGGAACACTGCCTAGTATCCGGCATGGAGCATAATGCCGTCATGCGCCCGCTGAACCAGCTGGCAAAAGAGGACGTGGAGTTTTCTGCCATTCCATGCAGCGAAAAGGGCGAACTGCTTGTCCATGAGATAAAGGGCAAAATAAGAAAAAACACCAAAGCGCTCATTCTGACCCATGCTTCTAACGTGTCCGGCACAATAATGCCCCTGGAAGAAGTGGGAAAAATATGCGCAGAAGAGGGCCTGTTTTTTATTGTAGATGCCGCCCAGACAGCCGGGCTCCTGCCCATCGATTTTGAAGCCATAAAAACGCATGCCCTGGTTTTCCCGGGCCACAAGGGGCTATTGGGTCCGCAGGGCATAGGGGGCTTTGCAATTGAGCCCGGCCTGGCGGAGGAATTGCTTCCCCTGCTTAGCGGCGGAACCGGCAGCCGTTCCGAATCGGAAGAACAGCCTGAGTATCTGCCGGACAAGTTTGAGTCCGGTACCCAGAACTTGCCGGGTATTACCGGCTTGAACACAGCGTTGAAATATATCCATAAAACAGGCCTTTCCGCCATAAGAGAAAAGGAAATGCTTCTTACAAAGGCGCTTTTGGACGGGCTGGAAGGGCTGATTGGCAATGGCAGGCTGCGGCTGCTTGGCTTAAACGCCGGGCCCGGGAGGACCGCTGTTGTATCCCTTGACTTTACAGGCATGGACAATGCCGATGTCGGGCATGCCCTTTATACCGGCTATGGAATACGCACAAGATGCGGCCTGCATTGTGCCCCTAGAGCCCACAAGACTCTTGGTAGTTTACCCGGGGGATCTGTAAGGATCAGCCCCGGTTTCTTCAATACATTGGAAGACATTGACTATGCCCTGTTTGCAATCAGAGAGATACTGGATAAAAAATACATAGTTCCCTGAAGCTTAGTGGCGTTTCTAATAGGTACTTTGTTTTGTATGGAGTTTGCTTAGCCTATACACTATATAGTAGGGTTTTTGACAAAATTGCAATTACCACTAAGCTTCGGGGAAGTACATACAGCTCGCTGCTAAGGACAAAGACAGAATCCAGACTAGCCTGTTTTTAATTGACTGTAAAATGGACTCATGTTAGTGTTCCTTTTAAATAAAGCTGATTTTAAGGAGATGAGCATGAAATTCAAAAAACTTCTGATTCTTGTTGCGTGCTTCTTTGTTCTGACAGGCAGTCTTTTTGCCATGGGAGAAAAAGAAGGAAGCACAGCAGCGGATGCCCCTGTTTCCAAAAAGGTGTCCCTTTATGCCAACATAACTGCCATTGAGCCCATCATCAAGTATTACAACGACAAAAGCGGTATGGAAGTGGAATACACCCGTCTTGCAACTACCCGCTTTGTTTCCACCATCCTTACTGAAATGGAAGCAAAAAAACTGACAGCTGATCTTGTACAGGGTCCTCTTCCAATTCTGGAAATATTGAGAGACCAGGGCGTATTGTCAAATTACAAAGCCAAAGCTGCAGAGGGCTATCCGGACTGGGCCAAAAAAGACGGTATCTACCAATTTGGCATTGAGTATGTGGGCCTTATCTACAATACAAAACTTGTAAAAGCTGAAGAAGCACCCAAAAAGTACGAAGACCTTGCAGACCCCAAATGGAAGGGCCAAATTGTAATGGCTGATCCCGCAACCCATGCCACAACAATAAGCTGGCTGGTAGGCCTTAAAGAGCATGTTTTTAAAACAGAAGCGGAATGGAGGGCTTTCCTTAAAGGCCTGGCTGCCAACGAACCCATGTTTGTTGCATCCTTTGGACCCACTCCCGCACCCCTTGCCAGCGGCGAGAAAAAAATCGGCATTTCCATGCCTAAATACATAGTGACCCATGCTCCGGCACCGCTGGATTATGCCAAAATTTCCCCCATGCTTGGCTCTCCCAGAGCCATAGCGCTTACCAAAGCTGCCCCCAACCCAAGGGGTGGAGAAGCCTTCCTTGAGTTCTGGCTTGGTACAGAAGCTGCCGGCCAGCTTGCAAGGGATGTTGGCGAATACGTCCTTGCACCCGGCGTATATCCACCCATTCCGGGAATTGACAAAACAAAAGTCATTCCAATCAGGGAGCTGTCGGATGAGGAAATACAGAAGTGGGGAGCCGAGTTCGGCAAAATTTTCTCGTTAAAATAAATATATAGTTCTCTGAAGCTTAGTGGCTTTTCTAATAGGTACTTTGTTTTGTATGGAGTTTGCTTAGCCTATACACTATATAGTAGGGTTTTTGACAAAATTGCAATTACCACTAAGCTTCGGGGAACTAGCAAGTAAAATCAGTCGGGGTAGGTAATGGAAATCAAAATACGGGGACTCAAAAAGCATTTTTTCAGCGAAGGCAAGTTGATAAAGGCCCTGGACGGTGTAAACCTGGATATAAAAGCAAACAAAATTTTTACGCTTCTTGGACCATCTGGCTGCGGCAAAACAACCCTCCTGCGCTGCATTGTGGGCCTTGAAACCCCGGATGAAGGGGAAATTCAGATAGGAAACACGATAGTCTGGTCAAAAGACAAAAAAATCTATGTGCCTACAGAGAAGAGGGAATTGGGAATGGTGTTCCAGACCTATGCCATCTGGCCCCACATGGATGTGTTCAACAATGTTGCCTACCCCCTGCAGAACATGAAACTGCCCAAAGACGACATAGCCCGTCGGGTAGCCAAGGTCCTGGATTTTGTACAGCTTTCCGGTTTTGAAAAGCGCCCTTCCACCCGCTTGTCCGGCGGTCAGCAGCAGCGGGTAGCCCTTGCAAGAGCTCTGGTTGCCGAGCCAAAGGTAATACTGTTTGATGAACCCCTGTCCAACCTGGATGCAAAGCTTAGGGAAGAAACAAGAAAGGAACTCAAAACCTTCCTGGGGGAACTCAATATTACTGCTGTTTATGTTACCCACGACAGAGTGGAGGCTCTAGCGCTGTCGGACATTATAGGTGTAATGAACGCCGGAAACATTGTTGAACAAGGAAGTCCGACAAAAATCTATTTTGATGCAGACCATCGTTTTGTGGCGGATTTTATAGGAAGAGCCAACATAATTCCGGCAAAAATTTACAGTCAGGCTGGACCATACACAGAAGTGGATACCCCCATTGGCCGCTTTTCTTGCCAGAAACGCTCCTTTGACGCAAAGGACGAGCTTATGCTGTGCATACGGCCGGAATTTATAAGCTTTGAAAGCCCGGACAACAAGGGTGATGAAGGTGACAATCTTAATCGCGTAACTGGTCAAATAAAACAGATGATTTTTGTGGGCGAAGTGTTTGAAACAGAAATCAGAATTGGTGATACCGGGCTAATGGCCAAGCTGGATCCTGAAACAAAATATAAAGAAGGCGACAAACTTGTTCTAGCTGTTAAGCCGGGGCATTGCCTCCTTGTATCCAAGTAAGGGGAAGGCAAAATGCAAAGAAACACAAAGCTGACCTGGAGCCTGTTGCTTATTGTTAGCCTACTGACTGTGGCGCCGGTTATAATGCTGATCCTTGGGAGTTTTTCCAGCAGCCTCCATTCTTTCGGGAACTTCACTTTTAAAAAGTACATATCCGTTTATAGCGACCCAATGCTGTTGGGCATTCTGGGAAATACTGCCGTGTTTGTCCTGGGTTCGGCAGCCCTGGCTACAGTGCTGGCTATCTACCTTGCCTATATGAATAACAGGACTGACATACCATTCAAGGTGCTTTTCAGGGTACTTTCCGTTGTGCCAATGATGATACCCCATGTGCTTTTTGCAGTCAGCTGGGCGCTGCTCCTCAATCCGTCCAATGGCATATTAAACATGTGGCTTCAAAAGTTGTTTTTTCTTTCAAAGGCTCCTTTCAACATTTATACCATACCGGGGATGGTACTTGTGGAAGGCCTCCTGGATCTTCCCGTAGCCTATCTGATTATATCTCCCGCCATGGCATCCTTTGACGCATCGCTTGAAGAATCTTCAAGGGTGTTCAAAAGCGGACCGGTAAAGACCCTGTTCCGCATTACCCTGCCTATCCTGAAGCCGGCAATATTGGCTGCCTTCATTCTGTGTGTTGTCAGGGGCCTGGCTTCCTTTGCAGTACCGTCGGTACTGGGCATGCCCGGCCGGGTATACGTACTGAGCACTTTTATTTACCGGGCTGTAACCATGAGCCTTATTGCGGATTACGGCAAGGCCGCAGCTATAGGCATGAGCATTCTGGCAATATCCATTGGACTCATTTATGTATACCGCTATTATACCAGATACAGCGACAAATTTGTAACTGTAAGCAGCAGGGGCTTCAAGCCCACCGTGGTGGAGCTGCGCGGGGCAAAAGCTCCGCTTTTTGCCATACTCATAATAATTTCTTCACTTCTTATTGTACTGCCGGTGCTTACCCTGCTTTATACATCTCTTGTTCCGTACATAATGGCTCCCGGCAGGGAGGCATTTTCTTCCATGAGCCTTAGGCACTGGCATACGGTAATAAAAGATCCGGTTTCACTGCGATCGCTAAAGAACAGCCTTTTTCTGGGGCTTGCAGGGGCTACAGTCGGGAGCTTTTTGTCCATACTTATATCCTATGTAATAGTCAAGGTTAAGAGCCGCGCATCCGGCTTCCTCGAGTCCATCAGCTTTCTGTCCTTCTCGTTTCCTGGCATAGTAATAGGCATAGGCTTTATGTGGTACTTTGTGCGAACTCCCATATATGCCAGCATCTGGGCGCTTTTTCTTGCCTATGTGGCAACCTACCTGCCATACGGAATAAGGCCCATGACCAGCGCTTTTATCCAGATACACAGCAGCCTGGAAGAGTCCTCTTTGGTGTCCGGCGCTTCCTTTGCAACAACCATGAGGCGCATAGTAGTACCGCTTCTTGTGCCCGGCATTGTTTCCAGCTGGGTGCTGCTTGCATCCATGTTTTTCCGTGAGCTGTCCGTATCTGTTGTGTTGAGCCGGCCTGGCACGGAAGTGCTGGCAGTGCAGATACTGCGCTTTAGCGAGGACGGGCAGTGGGGCCGCTTGTCAGCCCTGGGGCTTATAATGATAGCAGTAGCCACAATAATGGTGGTCGGAGTAAATGCGCTGGGCGCCCGCTTCAAACCTGGCGAGTCAAGAGAAAAAAAGAAGCCAAAAAACTGGCAGGCTGCATAGCCAGCTTGTGCCATACGTTTTAACTAGTTCTTCGAACCTTTGAGGCAATTGCTTTTTACACAGCATATAGTATGAATAAAACAGCTATATACTATATATGGTATCGTTTTTTGCAAAACAGGCTTTACCTCAAAGGTTCGAAGAACTAAATACGTTTTACCTAGTTCCTCGAAGATTAGTGGTAAAGGCAATTTTATAAAAAAGCATACTCTGTAATGTATATGCCTGGCCAGATCCATACAATACAAAGTATTGAACTAAAAAACCACTAAGGTTCGTGGAACTACATATGTTTTAGCCTGAAACTTGCCAAGCCGGAGGCGATGCCTGCTCCCGGCTTACCGTATTGTCAGAACAGTTTGCTACCCAGCGGAACATCCCTGTCCGGAACACATAGGGCCACTCCGCCCTGTCCGTCTGGAAAGCCGGTAACCAGGCACTCGGAAATAATCGGACCAATTTGCTTGCCAGGAAAATTCACAACTGCCACCACCAAACTTCCAGTCAGTTCCTCCGGGCTGTACAAATCAGTCAGCTGGGCGCTGGATTTCTTGATGCCCAACTCGGCTCCAAAATCTATGTGCAGAATATAAGCGGGCTTCCTGGCTTCTTTGAATGGCTCGGCACTTATGATGCGCCCTACCCGCAATTCAACCTTAAAAAAATCGTCAAAACTTATGGTTTCCATTGTTCAGTTCCTTGAAGCTTAGGGATAAAGCCATTTATGGGCACCTCTAAAAACTCATTTAATTTTTCGAGGTGCCCTTTGTAAATCCTTACAGGATTTACACTTACATAATGGTAGATCTCTAAAAACTGAAGTTTTTAGAGGTCCTCTTATGTTAAAAACGATACTCCATATCGTATATGCCAGTCAACTTTATACAATATAAGGTATGAAACTAAAAAGTCACAAAGCTTCGCGGAACTATAAAAAATATAGAAGACAAAGTGCTGGCAGTGGTAAATGTACATTTTATACTGGCGCACCCGGTACCGGAAAGGCTTTATAATTATATTGACGAAAAGCTTTCTGAAGCGAATGTTCGCCCTGCTTAAAATAGCACTCTAGCTTTTACAGTATAAGCCCTGCTTACAAATGAAATATCTTTCTTAGCGTGCTGTTTTTGGTAAGGCGGTAATGCGCATAAAGAAGAAACAATGCGACGGGAATCAATGCAGAAGCAGTGATGGCGGACCAGTACAGCCTGAATGGTTCCTGCCTGTATAGAGTTAAAATGGATTCTAGCCCAAGGCAAAAACCTGCCGCTGCAAAAAAAACATAGGCTAGCACGTTTAGCCCCCGTCTTTTTGCTTTCAGGCACAGGGCGACTGTAATACCGATCATTAAAAATGCAATAAAAGAAATTGGAATGCCAAGCTGCAGGGCCCATCCCAAACTTCCGTCAACAGCGTCCATGGCCAAAAGGTAGGCCAATACGGAGATCAGCGCCGTGCCTGAATAAAGCAAGGGGTTTTTTGGCCACAGCAATACTGGTATCAGCATTGACAAAAGCAGAGACAGAGACAAAAGAGGATAGGGGGACCAGCTAAGCCTCATATCGTTTATAAGATCTGTAGCAAGAATGGCAACAGCTGCTATCATGCATGATACAACAAGCGTTTCAAGGGCTACCATGCGGCGGGCTTTGTCACCGGCCTTGAACTTTGCCGCATTTTTAAACAGGCCTTTGTCTGCAAAATCTTTTTTTGTTTGGGGATTTACAGAATACCCGCACAGTGGGCATCTATCGGCATTGCCAATATCTATTTTACATTCGGGACACAGGGCCATTGTTATTCTCCTTTATTTTCCACTTTAATGTGCAAACCCAGGGAAGCTAGACAGCGAAAGAAAAGCTTTTCCAGCTCCGTGGATTTGGCAAGGCTGTGAAAACTGATATAAAGCATGCCATTCCAGCTTATAGCCGAAGCTCCTGTCTTCATGATAGTGCTGGGAGCACCTATAAAATCAATGCGTTTAACATGGCTTTCCAGTTCTTTTGGAAGGCTTACTGGTCCAATATTGGATATAAGTCCGCTCATCATTCCTTCTCCGAGCCTGTTAAATAAAATTCTGGCAAAAAAATCTTTGATGACAAGAGGTGTCATCCTTACCAAAAGATTTCTGGTGCTTCCTGCATTGCGCTGTATTTGAATCGCCATTGAAGCTTCGTCACCCTTGAGCCGCATAAGGTAGTGCACACGTTTTACCAGTTTTTCAAAATCCATTTCGCCAAAACGCGCATCCATGGATGGCAGGGCAAAAAGGGTAAAATTCCTCATGGTCCTGGTTTTGTAAAACTTCCTCAAATTTATTGGCACTTCAACAGACAACAGGGGTTTTGGTTTTTTGCCTAAGACGGGTGTTTTGGAAAGCTCGCTTTTTCTAAGCTTGTACAGAGCAGAAAAATATGCAGCCACCAGAATGTCATTTATGCTTACTCCAAAAGTTTTTGCCTTCAACGATAGTTCGGCAACAGGGATCATGCCGCAGATTACCCTGTATTGTCCTGGCGGCAACAGCTCGGATTTAATATGGTAAGCCAGGGGCTTGTTTTTTACTTTTGGAATGGAACTCTTGTAAAAACGCTGATATGCGTCTTCATATTCTTCCTGAAAAGGTTCTTCATCCAGATTGATCCACTCCGGCAGGCTGTCGGGTTCAGCTTTTACTCCCAGTTCGTTAAAATAAGCTGTCACAAGCGTCCTTAAAAATATCATGGCTCCAGTGCCGTCGGTAAGTATATGGCTGAACTCGCAAGCAATCCTGTTGCCCCGGAGGCGGACCCGGAATAAAAACCTGTTTTTGTCTTTAAGGCTCATGCCTATATTGGCTGGCCCAAAGTCGGGTTCAAGCTCCGGAAGCTGTGTCACAGGCTGCAGATAGTACCAGAAAAAACCCCGCCTAAGATGTACCAAAAAGTACGGAAAACGCCTGCATACCCGTTTGAAAGCCCTGTTCATGGCGCTGAATACTATTGGGTGGTCAAGGCTTGCAGATAATCTGAAAAGAAATGTTCTTCTTTCTGAAGAAACTGCCGGCATGATGATGGCTGCATTATCCAGGGTCCAGTATATAGCTGCTCCCTTGCCGAATTTTGTAATAGAATGTTTCAAGTTTTTTCTGGAAGGACTGTTATTCACTGTAGTATTAGGATAATACAAAATTAATACTTAAAAAAGGTATATTTTTTCTTTTATATTTGATTATATTTATTTAGTTTCTTGAACCTTTGAGAAAAAGCTTGTTTTGCCAAAAACGGTACCATATAGAGTATATAGCCATTCCGTTTCATACTACATGCAGTGTAAAAAGCAACTGTCTCAAAGGTTCAAGGAACTAAACTTGAAATTTATTTATTTTTCGTTAAAATATGCTTTATGACAGATGCAATTTTTGCTTTAAGTACCCTGTATTTGGTTTATACCGGCTTTGTTTTTGTGCTCCCGGTTCTTGTGGATAAAAAGGAAGATTACGATATAATCCGCAAGTATTTTCCTGGTGAAAAAGTGCGGCTCTTTCTTGGCTTTTTTGGACTAGGCCTTGCTGCATTGATTTTTCTTTTTCCCAAAGGGCGACTTGTTTTTATTGGAGATTTACTGCCTTTTGTAATATTGTTGGCCAATTCTGCAGTACTTCTGATGGGTCGAATTCGTTTGCTCAAGGAAAGCGACCCTGCAATGTTACACAAGGCAGAAAGAATACTTGGCAATTTGCAAATACCCTTGGGCTTTGTAAGCCTGGCAACAGGTCTTGCTCATGCTCTTTTTTCAAAGTTGCTGCTTTTATAGGTCTGCTAGGGGAATAAAAAGGCATATAAAACTATGGGGGCAATTGGAATGCGAAAGTTTTTTACGGTTCTGGGCTCAATATTGTATTTTGTGCTGCTTTGGATAATGGCAATTTTCCTTTTCCCAAAAGATATGCTTCTTGTCTGGGCATCTTTGGGCGCCATCTTATTGTTGCTTTGGACTCTGTTTTTTATAAGAATTGTTCCATCTAAAAGGCAGCGCCAGTATACCAAAATTTTGACAAGAGAGTACAAGGAAATTGGCAAGCAAGAGGCGGAACTCAAAAGCAAAGCCAGTATCATTCAAATGACCTGCCCGTCCTGTAAAGTCAATGATAATCTGTTCCGGTTTTTAAATGAAGGAGTATGCCCTGCCTGCAAGTCGGGCCTTTGGACCACAACATTGCCAGAAGCCGGAGATGAGCACAGGTTGCTTTTCAGTCAGAAAGAAAACATAAATGCCTTCTATGCCAGAATAAATGCCTCCCAATTAAGAAAAATACGCCTTAAGGCTTTGGCCTGATTTTTATGGGCAGCAATCCCGTATTGATGGCAGGTAAAAATGTTATCAATAAAGCCTCCGACTTGTTTAGAGTCCTGCTGTTGGGTATAGAAAAAAAACTTGGGGTTTTTCTGGATTATATTTCTGACAAAATTTATATGCTAATGGCCATAGTACGGGATTATTTGCAATCAGGACTGCAAATTTTTAGCCAGGTACTGGAACCCTGGCGTATTCAAATTTTGTTTGCCGGAGCTTTTTTCTCTCTGCTTCTCCTTATTGTGTGGCTTGTCGCTTTTGTAAGGCACATGAAAAAGTTCGCACTTTTATGGCAAAAAGAAAGGAGCAGCAAGGACAAGCCGGCATTTTTAGAGGCCATGTCCAGGTGGCTGTTTGAGCTAGTATGCAATATACTAGATATTCTATGGATGCTTCTTGAACCTCATCCAGGGCTGTATAACAGGGACAGCATACGCTACAACGCCAACAAATTTGCACAAAAACTCAAAAGGCTTGGTATTTTTGGACAAAAGCCGGGAAGCCGTTCCAAACTAAGGCTTGGCCTTCTGGCTTTGATGGATGAAGGCAGGGGAGAAGCACTCAGGGACCTTCCTGCTGACTTGCTGGAAGCTGTCAATTCTACTGATCCCGGTCTACTTGTATGGCCGGAAGCCTGGAGAAAAATGCTTTTAACCGTGTTGGACAGGCATAAGGCAGGAAATTATTCATCCCTCTTTATTACCGGATCAAGCGGTTCAGGCAAGTCTGCGGTTCTTGACTGGCTGAAAAACCATGCCGGAATGCCTGTATTCCACTTCAGTCCCGGCTCAAGGGATGAAGCCGCTTTAATGATGGAAAAAATAACAGGCAAAGACTATGCTGAACCATCAGTGCTTGTAATAGACAATCTGGAATACTTTTTTATAAGAAAGCCAGGCGGGCTAAGACAGCTTGAAGAGCTATTGTTGTTTAACGATGGAAAGCGTGATGTACTTAAGGTGTTTGCAGCGGGAACTGTTTTTTTTAATTTTTGTTCAGCCATACTACCTTTGGCAGATTTATTCCCTTTTCATCTGGATTTGGACAAACCGGGAGCTAGGCAGCTTGCAGATGTTTTTGACCAGAAGCTGTTGGCTGCGGGCTACAAATATAAGGTAATTCCCGACAGCCTTACATACAAGCAGCTTTTGTCCCTTAAAAAAAGGCATGCCATCTCTGAAGAAGATGCGCCGCTTTGGCTAAAGGAACGGTTTTTTGATACCCTTATTGGCAAGGGCGGCTCCGGTTTTCATTTTGTCAATCATTATTTTTTAAAGGCTATTGGCGGAATACGCAATAAGGTAATAAGCCTTCGTATCAGCCCTCCCGAACTGTTTGACCTTTCCTTTGTGGCAAACTGGCCTCTGGAAAGCCTTTTTCTTCTTCAGGCAATTTATATTCACAGAAGCATGAGTTTAGATGAAGCAGCAGGAGTGCTCCGTATGCCGACAGCCGGGATAGCCATGGATATGGCAAGAGCCAGAGAACGATCCCTGCTTGCTTTGAATGAATCGGGACAGTACGGGATCAACCCGATGGTACACAGGGTGTTGATGGAAGAACTGCTCAAAAAAAAGCTGCTCATTACAGGCTAGCCATGGAGTTGTTTATGGAAAACCTGAGTTCAAACCGCATCATTTTGGTAATAGTCACATTACTGCTTTCTTTTGTCCTGACCCGTACAATAAGGAGCCTTATGACAAGGGCTTCAGAAAAGTATGTGCACAGACGCATCATAATAAAAAACTTTATTCCAATCATAAATATTAGCATAAATATTATTTTCATTTTTTATGTAATTTTTGGGATTCTTAAGGTTACCAAAGACACCATGTTGGCGCTTGGCCTGTCGGCTGGTGTTGCCATAGGTTTTGCGGTACAGGACCTGTTACAAAATATTTTTGGCGGGCTTATCATAATTTTTTCGCGGCCATTCAACATTGGTGACAAGATACGCATGGGCGAGTGGTACGGAGAAGTAATGGACATAAGCCTTTTGAGGGTAAGGCTAAAGACAGCAGAAGACTATGCCATATCCATTCCGTCCAAAGCATTTCTGCAGAACTCCATATCCAATTCCAATTCCGGCGCACTAAACTGCCAAGTTATTACAGATATAGTAGTAACAGAGAACCTGTCGGGAGAATTTCTGTCAGGGCTGGCAATGGAAGTAGCCTGGTCATCACCCTATACCTGGCTAGGGAAGGCTGTATCAGTAAGTATACTAGACCGTTTTGATACAGGTGTTTCCGCCCGCCTCGTGCGCATACGAGCCCATGTTTTTGACCATCGCTACGAAGGACGCTATTCTTCAGATCTGAGCCTTCGTTTCAAGGACGAAGTGGCCAGGCACTTAAAGAAGCTTTAGGTAACACCTTCTTCTTTTGTGTTGACGGTGTTCAAAACTTTTCCACATGCTCTGCACTTCGATGTTGGACTCCAGCTCCCCCGCACTTTCGGCATATTTTATACCGTGTTTTATGGCGTTTTTTGTCATTTCCGACATGAGTATTGCAGGTAGCCCAAGCCCTTTATATTGGGGCTTTACCGCAATAAGGTACAAATCTAGTAAATCGTTTTTTTTCATGGCTGACAACATTCCCAGAAAGCCAAAAGGCAACATGCGGCCACGATTCTTTTGTAGGGCTTTGGAAAAACTTGGCATGGCGATACTGAAGCCCACGAGTTCGTTTTTTTCATCCAGTATCAAAGTGGTCCATCTTGGGTCACAGAAGGACAGATACTGCTTTGTGTATTCTTGTATCTGTTTCTCTGTAAAATCAACAGTACCATAAAGATGACCGTATGCTTCATTCAGGATAATAAATACCTGCTTGGCATAAGGCATCAGGTCCTTAGCTTTTTTGTAGTCAAGGATATGCAGTTTTGCGCGTTTAAGGACCAGTTCCTGTACACGCAGTATTTTTTCTGGTATTTCTTTTGGCGGAAAAATCTGAAACTCAACCCAGTCAACATCCTTTTTGTAACCCAAAGCTTCAAGATGCTTTGGATAATAAGGATAGTTGTAAATCATGGGCATTGTTCCAAGCTCCTCAAACCCTTCTATGAGCATGCCTTCTTTGTCGATATCGGTAAAGCCCATTGGGCCGTTTACAGCGCTCATCCCCTTGCTTTTTGCCCAATCTTCTACTGCGTTTAATAGTGTTTTGGCTACTTCAAAATCGTCAATAAAATCTATCCAGCCAAAACGGGCATATTTGTTGCCCCATTTTTCTATATAACCGTGGTTAATGATCCCTGCTATCCTGCCAGCAATTTTCCCATCCTTGAAAGCCATAAGCATTTTTACTTCGTTGTTATCGAGGTTGGGATTGTTTTTTAGCCTAAGGGTGCCTAACTCATCCATACGGATGGGGGGTATCCAGTATGGGTGATTTTTATAAAGTGTGTATGGAAAATCTACAAATTGCCTCAAATCTTTGTTTGTTTTGACTTCTTTAAGTACTATGTTGGCCATTTGTCTTTGTTTCTCCTTTATGTTGAATTCTCATTATATATTGGTTTTATGGTTTAATATATAGTTCCTTGAACCTTAGTGATAAATAT
>JAKPMS010000041.1 GCA_029548805.1 Spirochaetota bacterium
AAAACAAGCAGGATTTTGCCGATTTTGCCAAAGCCTGTCAATGCCGCTTTCCTCAAGCTTTGGAGAAGCAAAGCTTGATTACTATACAAATGTATAGTAATATTGCACTTATGGCTGACTCAAAAACCTCTATAAACTGCAACAACAATAGTCCCTTTGGCAAATTGCGCTTTGGCACGGCAGGCTACAATTACCCGTCCTGGGCTGGCCTGTTCTATCGCCCGGGCCTTGCCCGTTCAGAATATCTTGGCGCATACAGCGAGTCCTTTGGCTGCCTGGAACTGTGCTTTTCAAAGGATCATGGCCCGCAAAAAAAGGATGTTTTGGCCTTGCTTGCAAAATTGAGAAGGCCCATGGATTTTACTGTCAGGCTGGGCAGCAGCCTCAGTTCTGCTCCGGCCCCAAGCGGCTGGAAGGCAGAGCTTTCTGCCATTGTAAAAAGCATTGAAGTTTTTATGGAAAAGGGTTGCCTTTTTTCTGTTTTGGCATGCTTTCCCCCCAGCTTCCGCTACGGAAAGGCGGAGCGCATTTACCTGGATGACTTGCTTAAAAGCCTGGCCGCATTTCCTGTGGCAGTGGAATTCTTAAATATAGAATGGCTTAACGCCCGCCTTATTGAAGGCTTAAAAGCCAGAGGGGTATGCCTTTGTGCTTCGGACCTGCCCAGAATGGAAGGGCTGCCCCCGCCTTCGGACCTTTTAACGGCAGATTTTGCCTATGCACGCTTTCATGGCAGGAACCGGGAAGCCTGGCTTCAGGGGCAAGGCGGGCATTGCGGCTACCAATACAGCAAAGACGAACTGGCTCCATGGCTGGACAGGCTGGAAAGCCTGTCCCTTGGAGCCAAGGGCATAAGGGTAATTTTTTGTGACAAAAAAGACGGAGCAGCTCCGCTTTCCGCCCTGTCCATGTCCGGACTGGCCCGTGCTGCCGGGCTTTTGGATGCATAGCCATGGCTTATGGCAGCGTCCTTCATATAAATGCCGTAGGCCTGTATGCGGAGCTTAGCGAGCTGTTCGAGCCGGAACTAAAAGGGCGCCCCTTTGTTGTGGCAAAGGAGACGGGTCCCCGCTCCATAATCCTGGACCTGTCGCCGCAGGCCCACAAGGAAGGCCTAAAGCAGGGCATGCTCTTGTCTCTGGGCCGCAGGCTCTTTCCCGGGCTGGAAGTACGGCATCCAAGGCCGGAATCCGCAGCCGCTGCAGAAAAGGCCATTCATAAAATTGCTTTGAGCTACAGCCCCATAGTGGAAAAGGCCGGGCTTGGCCACTTTTTTATAGACCTTGCCGGTACCAGAAGGCTTAACGGACAGCCCGAGGATGCCGCATGCAAAATACGCCATGACATAAGTTCGGAAACCGGGCTTAAGCCGTCCATAGCCTTGTCATCAGGCAAAACAGCCAGCAAGGTGGGCACAAGGGTTTTCAGGCCCGGAGGTTTTATAGCGCTTTCTCCCAACGAAGAAGCAAGCCTGCTGCGCCGCCAGCCGGTTTCCCTGCTCCCGGGGGTGGGGCCGGTGCTTCTAGAGCGGCTCCTGCTATTGGCTATAGAGGAAATAGGCAGCCTGGCGGATCTGTCCCTTGGGGAAGCCCAGGCCCTTGGACCCCGCGGGCCGGCTCTTGTGTCCAGAGCCCGCTGCGAAGGTGACGAAGCCGTAGACCCAAGCCCTCCGGAAAAGCGCGTCCTTAAAGACAGCTTTGTCCTGGAGCCGGACAGCTCCGACCCCGAAAGGCTGGGCACAGCCATGGCAGCCCTGGCATACGGCCTGTCTTTTAAGCTGCGCTGCAAGGGTCTGGGCTTCAGAAAAGCTGTGGTAAGCCTTGGCTACAGCGATGGTTCCAGCGGACAGGGAAGCAAGCTGTCCGGGCGCCTGTTGGAGCGGGACGACGAAGCCATGGCCTTGGCCATGCAAGCCCTTTCCAAAGCCAGGACAAAGCGCATCCGAATAAGAAGGCTGGCTCTGGAGCTTTCTTCCGTGGCTCCGGCCGGGCCCAGCCTGGAGCTTTTTGAGCCTGGTGAGCTAAAGCTTAGCAGACTGCAGATTGCCCTGGACTCCATAAGAAGCCGCTACGGCCTGGAATCCATCCAGCCATGCGGGCTGTCGGGCATGGAGCCGCAAGCATGACAGCTCCCCTTCTTGTAAGCTCATACTACTCGCTGGGCTTTGGCACTGCTCCGCCCAAGGCACTGGCCCGCAGGGCAGGGGAGCTGGGTTGGCCAGCTCTTGGCTTGTCGGACAGGGGCGGCCTATACGGGCTGCCGGAATTTATGGAAGCATGCACAGACCTGGGGCTAAAGCCCATTGTGTGTGCAGAACTCCCCGCATACGCCAGAGGCGACACCAGAGGCGACACCTCGGGTACTCCGGGCGCTTACAAAAAACGCATTCTGGCCATAGTCATGGAGAAAAACGGCTTTGCAAGGCTGTGCAGCCTTTTGTCGCACAGAAGCGATCCCGGCTTTGAGCTGCCTTCGGAGCTAAAGGCCAATCATGCAGGGCTTGCCCTGGCCAGCGACGACGAAGCCTTTCTTCATTCCGTGCCGGGCTCCCATGCCCTGTTACTGCCATCGGACAAAAAAAACTGGAACAAGCTCCTGGCAACGGGCCGGCGTCCGCTTGCAAGCGGAGAGCTGCGTTTTTTAAAAGAAGAGGACAGGGAGCTTCAGCGCCTGCTTATGGCCATAAACCGCCTGTGTACCATATGGGACATAAAAGACGAAGAGCTGTCCGATCCGGGCTGCCTGCCTGTTTCCCCGGACAATTTTGAAAAGGCATATTCCGCCGTACCCGAAGCACTTGCGGCCAACAGGGAGCTTTCAGCGTCTATTAAGTTTTCTTCACTTTTTGACGGCTTTGTATTTCCCCGCCATGACTCGCCACCGGAAGCAGAAAACAAGGCTGCGGGTCAAAATTTCTTGCGGGAAAAACCATGCGCGCTTTTGCGCAGGCTTGTCATGGATGGTATCAAAACCCGCTACGGCCCTAAGTCGGAAGCCAGGGCTCTGGAGCGTATGGAGTATGAACTTGACATAATAGAAAGCCGCGGCTTTTGTGACTATTTCCTTGCAGTAAAGGACATAGTTGCGGGAGCATCCCGTTCCTGCGGCAGGGGCAGCGCCGCAGCCAGCCTGGTTGCATACTGCCTTGGCATAAGCAATGTGGACCCTATAAAACACGGCCTTTACTTTGAGCGTTTTCTGAACCCGGAACGCAAGGATCCTCCTGACATAGACGTGGACTTTGCCTGGGACGAGAGAGATGCCCTGCTAGAAAAAGTCATGGCCCGTTACGGCGAAGCGCGCTCCGCCAGGGTATGCAATCATGTAAGCTTCCAGTCCCGCGCTGCCCTTCGCGAGACGGCCCGGGCCTTTGGCATGCCGGACTCGGAAATATCGGCAAGGGAAAAGTCTGGGGGGGACATCAGCGCTTGGCACACTGGCGGCGCTGAGCACAGCTCAAGCGCAGCCCGAGCCCCCGCCATGGCCCACGCCCCCCGGGCGAACGACCCATGGGCGAACGACCCTTGGGCGAACGACCCTTGGGCGAAGATTCACAAACTGTCGGCCGGGCTTATAGGGCTGCCGCGCCACTTGGGCGTCCATTCCGGGGGTGTAATCCTTGTCCCCGAAGAAATTGAAAAACTGGTCCCCATAGAACGCTCCGGCTCAGGAATAAGGATATGCAGCTGGGACAAGGACGGGGTAGAAGCCGCCGGTCTTGTAAAAATAGACCTATTGGGAAACCGTTCCCTTGCGGTGGTGAGGGACGCCCTTGCCAATGCCAAAGACAACGGAGCGGGCATAGATGAGCAAAACTGGCAGCCGGCCGATGACCCCGAAACAATCGCCCTTTTGGCAGCTGGCGACAGCATGGGAGTTTTTTATGTGGAGTCTCCGGCAATGCGGCTTTTACAGAAAAAAACCGGCCGCGGCGATTTTGAGCATATAGTAATACATTCTTCTATAATACGCCCGGCTGCAAACCGCTACATAAACGAATATATAGAACGCCTTAAAGGCAAACCATACAAAGCCCTTCACCCTGCACTGGGCTCCATACTGGACGAAAGCTGCGGCATCATGTGCTACCAGGATGATGTATGCAAGGTGGCCGTTGCGGCAGCCGGCTTCAGCTCCGGCGAGGCGGATGCTGTGCGCAAGGCCCTGTCCAAAAGGGACGCAAAAGAAAGACTGCCCGCCTTTGAAAAGCGCTTCAGGGATGGAGCCGCAGCGCGCGGGCTTGATGAAAAAACCATAACAGACTTGTGGGACATGATATGCTCTTTTTCCGGCTATTCCTTTGTAAAAGCCCATTCAGCCAGCTATGCCATGCTGTCCTTCCAGTCGGCATGGCTGCGCAGGCACAGGCCGGCGGAGTTCATGGCCGCAGTCATTTCAAACAGGGGCGGCTACTACTCCACCCTTGCATACACAAGCGAAGCCAGGCGCATGGGCCTGCGCATACTCCCCCCGGATGTAAACAAGAGTGTTTTGGCATGCAGGGGCCGCGGCAAAAGCCTGCGCTTTGGGCTTGGCATGATAGCCTCGCTGGAAAAGAGCACGGCAGAAGCCATTCTTAAGGCAAGGGCATCCAAAGGCCCATTTAAAAGCCTGGATGACTTTGCGCTCAGGGTTAAAACTGACAGAACGGAAGCAGAAGCCCTTGTGGGCTCCGGCGCCATGGACGAGCTTCCAGGCGCTCCAGCAAGGGAGGGCAAGCTTATGGCCCTTCTGTCTGCCCAGGCAGCCAGGGAAAACGCCTCTGCTGTCGGACAGGGGGAGCTTTTTGCAACCGAAGCCATTCCGCCATCACACAAAAATGGCTATACAGAAAAACCCTCCGAACCCGGCAGAAAACGCAGGATGGAAGGGCAAATGCGCTATCTTGGAACCAGCCTGGAAGAGCATCCGCTGTTTTTGTATCCGGAAGCCATGAGGAAAAAGCGCTGCCTGGGCATGGATCTGTCAAAACACGCTGGCCAACGAGTCCGCCTCCTTGCCTGGCCCATAGCCAGCAAAAGCGCCCTTACAAGCGCCGGAGAAGAAATGAAGTTTGTTTCTTTTGAAGACGAAAGCGCCCTGTACGAAAGCGTGTTTTTCCCAGACAGCTACAGGCGTTTTGAAAGGCTGCTTTATATGGATTTACCGCTTTTTATAGAAGGCTGGGTGGAAACAAACTATGGAGCTGCAAGCCTTAGCGTGGAAAATGCGGAAATTGCAATAAAAAAATTTTGACGCGCATGGCACGGGCAATGCTTTTACTTATACCCGTGCCTCTGCGCTGCTTTATCGATTTTTAAATGCTTCATTTTTACATGTTATTGTTTAGCTGTATTAATTTATATATCAGTTTTAAGAAAGCTCAAGCTTTTAAGCCCGCTTCTCGTGTAGACATATGTCTACAAAAAAACAAATCGCTCAAAATTTATTATTTACCTTGACAACTTGCATGTATTTACAAAAAGAAACATAGTTTTTGTATGCAAAGCCTCTTTATCCTGTATTCATCCATAGCTGTATTTGGCCTTGGAGTAATAATTGTTGATTTGATGGGCACCTTTGACCATGCTTGCGGGCTGGCATTGCAGCTATGAGATGGGTCAGAGTTTTAAGCTGGCTTACAGCTTGAACTTGTCTATTTCCATATTAAGCTTTAATAGTATATTTCTGTTATCTGCAGAAATGTCGTTAAGCTTGCTGGAAGCATTGCTTACCTCGGCTGCTCCTATAGCCATTTCTTCCATGCCGTTGGACAGCTCCACTGTCATGCTGTTAAGATTGTTCATCTCTGTCAAAACTTCACTGGAGCCTGTTTTCATCAGTCTGGATCCATCCTGTACCTGCAGGCTTATATCGCTTATTTGGCGTATGCCTGTAAGCACCTGGCTGCTGCCAGTGCTCTGCTCGTCCATGGAGTTGCGGATTACAGTTTCCTGCTCTTGCACAAGGTTTACTGTTTTGAGTATTGCATCAAACTGGTCCCTGGTTTTTATGGAAGACTCCGAGCCCTGGTCTATCATGCCCTTAATTTTGCCCAGAACTTTGGAAATGGACTTGCTTTCTTCTGCAGCGTTTTCTGCCAGCTTTCTTATTTCGTCTGCTACAACGGCAAAGCCCTTGCCTGCTTCTCCTGCATGGGCTGCCTCTATGGCCGCGTTCATGGCCAAAAGATTGGTCTGGGAGCTTATGGCCTGTATTACAGTGCTGGCTTCTATAAGGCTGTCCGACTCCCCCGCTATCTGGCTTATAATAGCTGCAATGTCTTCTACATTATAGCGCCCCTCTTCCGTGGCCTTAAGGAGTTCATCCATGGAAACATTGTTTTTTTTGAGTATTTCATAAATGGAGTTAATGTTGGCTACCATTTGTTCAATGGCGGCAGAAGATTGTGTGACAAAAGAAGACTGCTCCGCTATCAGATTGTCCAGCCTGTCCACTTGATTGTTTATGGATTCCATGGTGGCGTGGGTCTCAGTCACAGAGGCAGACTGGTTTACAGCCATTTTTTTTATGTTTTCTATGTTGACAGTGATTTGGTTTATGGCGCTTACAGTCTGTGTAATATTGGCTGCAAGGCTGTCCGAAGAGTTTTCCAGCTTGACTGATTGCTCCTTGGCTGCCAAAAGAAGAGCCCTTGTATTTTTTACAACCTGGTTTTGGGATTTGGCCAGTTGGCCAAACTCATCCTTAAAGTCTATAAACTTTTGCTGTACATCCTGCGAAAAATCCCCCGCAGAAAGATAGCTGTTAAACTTAACAAGGCCCTTTACTGGGACAGTGATACTTTTACCCAGCAACATTCCTCCTAGAATGCCTGCCAAAGTGCCAAAGGCAAGCGCAGCTATTGCGGAGCCCACAAAGCTGCTGCTGTCCTGAACGGCTTTTCCAACATAGTTGTCCGTAAGAAAAAGGTTCTGCTCTTTAAGCGCAATAATGGACTCGGCAAATTTTTCGGACAGGGGCAGCAGTCTTTTGTATACCTCTTCATATTGTATAAAAATTTTGTCAAACTCGTCCTTGTTTTCGGTATTAAACAATTGCTCAATAAGCGGGTCGTTTTCTTTGTAAATGTTGCGCCAGGCGTTATAGGCACTTGTAAGCTCTGCCAGTATGTCCTCTCCCTTCTGGCTCATCCTTGGAATATTGTTAAGCTCTTCCCATAATTGATCCACTTTGATCCAACTGGCCTTTCTTTCATTCAGTATGCGTGCCAGATTGGCTTTGGGGTCTGCTAGGGTTCTGGCATGGAATACATCCAGGGTTTGAACCCGTATAAGGGTGCGTTCCAGATGCAGGTTGCCCAGAGTATTCAGGTCCGGTATCCTGTTGTCACTGATATACTCTATGCGCTTGCTCAGGTCATGCAGGCTCCTTGTGCTCATGACCCCGGTGGCAAGCGATATTATTAGTACAAGCGCAAAAATAAGCACTATACGGATTGAAACCTTTAAATTATTAAAAGAAAGCCTAATAGCCATAGCTCCTCCATTATGTTTTATAATTGACAGGCATAAGCAAAAACCCCCAAGGGTTTTCGTCTGTGCCCAAATATAGCCAGATAGAAAGTAACCCAAAAACCATAAAATACCTAGCTTTTCCGGTTTCTTAAAAGGCTGTTTTTTAAAAGCTGTATATGCTTGGCCGGATATACAGCCTGCGGGCATACCATGGAGCAATACAGATGTCTGTCACAGGGCCAGGCTCCGTCGGGCTTGTCGGCAATGGCCAGCATATCTTTTTCATGTGCGGGGTACTTGGTCCTTTCCCTGTTTATGGCTGCCAATGCATAAGGGCCAATAAAGGGTATTTTTATAGGGCATACTGCCACACAAAGACCGCATTCTATACAGGCTTCAAGTCTCTGCCTCCATCCTTTTTGTATAGTTCGCATATTTACACTGGATGCTTCGGGCTCCGGCGGCAGCTCTGCCTTGTCTTTTGCATCAGAGCAGACAAGATAGGAAAGGCCATCCGGGATGTCGCCAAAAAGCCTGCCGGGATGAACAGCAATGCCTTCCAGTACTTCCATTTTTGCTAGTGGCTCCAGGCGTACTGTTATTCTGCCATCCTTTTCCATTGCCGGTTCTGTTAGCGGGCCTCCTATTGTACGCGCATGGGGGGCCGCCAGGCTAAAAGCCCTGGTAAGGCACATAAGAGCAGGCACTCCGTCTATTACAGCCCCGCAGGAACCGCAGGAGCCGTGGTGGCAGGAATGCCTGTAAGCCGGCACTGGCCTTCCCTCTCCCCTAAGGCGCTCCAGCATGTCCAGCACTGTGTCTTCCGGTTCCGCTTCCAGCGTAAACTCCAGCCAGGCATCAGCTTGCCCATCTTTGCCGCAATCATTTTTTATAAGCAACAGGAAAGCCAGTCTTTGACTCATCTTGATCCCGCCTTGTAAAAGCTGCGCCAGGACGGCAGTACATAATCCCTGGTTCTGCACACTGCATCCAAGCCAAGCTCCTTGCATACCAGGTCAGCCGCTTTTTCTGCCATGGCCCTTAACACCGTAGCCTTGCCTCCTATAAGACTTGCCATGCCTGCCACGCCTTCTTCAGCATGGCTTAATACGGCGAAGTCCCTGCTTATTTCCCGGCCGTCTCCGCTGGTTCTGCCTGCAAGGGGGCGGGCTGCTGCCCATACTGCATGCACGGGTCTTTTTGAAAAGCCGGGTGCAAGCTCGTCTGCCCTTTCCAGCAAAAAAGCTGCCTCTTTTTTATCTGGCAATATGCAGTCCGGATTGTCTGCAAGGCTCTGGGTGGTGCCTATTATGCTTAGGCCCCTCTGCGGCACCAAAATGTCCCCGTCGCCGGGCGGAGCCAGGCGGCTAAGCACCATGTCGCTTATGCGCCCCTGTACTGCCAGCATGGTTCCGGGAGCGGGGCTTATGGGCACATCCAGCCCGGCAAGCTTGCCTACCATCCCCGCCCAGGCTCCGCTTGCGGAAACTATGTAATCGCAACATATTTTTTCTTCTTTTTTGCCGCAAAGGGATTGTGTATTTACGGCAACAGCCCTGCCGGCTTTTACTTCAATTTCTGTAACTTTGCAGAAAGGCTTTATATCGGCCCCAAGCTGCCTGGCTGCGGCAAAAAAAGCCAGGGGCAATCTGAAGGCATCAAAACTGCCATCCGGCACCCATACCGTTTTT
This sequence comes from Spirochaetota bacterium, assembly GCA_029548805.1. Taxonomy (GTDB): domain Bacteria; phylum Spirochaetota; class Spirochaetia; order Treponematales; family UBA12059; genus SZUA-370. Next base: position 9,149 of record JAKPMS010000041.1, read on the forward strand.
TTGGCTTTATGGTTTATTGCCGGCTCCCAGCTTCTGGCTTCTGCTACCTGGACCTCCCTGGCCGGAATGCCGGATTCCTGGCAGGCATTTACAAAAGCATTGGCGTAATCAGCTTCTTCGTCATTAATGGCAACAAACACGCCGCCGTTGTATTCTATAGTTTCCGGAGCAATTCGCCTTAAAACAAGGCTTTCTTCCATGCATTCCCTGGCTATGGCCCTGTCTCCTAAGGCATAACGAGCGCCAGAATGCAGCTGCCCGTGGTGGCGTCCTGTTGTGCCGGATGTAAGCTCGCCCTGCTCCAAAAGAATAACGGAAAAACCCCTAAGAGCCAGGTCATAGGCCATAGCGGCACCCGTACCGCCACCGCCTATTATGCATATCCTTGCGTCCTGCCGTTTTGAAACTTCCGCTTTTAACATAAGTCCAAAGTATAAATACATAATGCATTGAACAACAAGCTGCAATATCCACTGTTTGCCTTGTGACAAAGCCCATGGCGGGTTATGATATTCATGCCCACAGCCATAAAGCCATGATCACAAAAGGATCAGCCATGAACAGACTTCAAAACGGATATTTCGAGCTGCGCATTTCCCGCCTGGCAAGAGAGCGTTACAGTCTTGATGACAGCAATTTTGCCATCTCGGGAGACATAATTTTTGCCAGTTTCTCTGCTGCAAGAGAAATGACCAGCGCAATAGAACAGCGCACAGGTCCATCAGGCTTTCATCCCAAAGCCAGTGAAGTATTTGCCATGGCCCTGCTGCATGAAGTTTACCACCGGCTTTGTGCCATTTACAGGGAAACAAAAAACCCTGAAGCCTTTGCGGCAGCCTTAAAGGAAGCACAGCTGCAAAACGCCCAGGGCCTTGAAGAAAGCCTATTGGCCTTTACGGAGCTGTTCCCTCCGCAGTCCGTGTATAAAGGCAATTTAAAGCCGGAGGAATGGCTGGAAAAAATTATTGGCCCCAGGGCGGAAGAAAGCCTTGAAGAACTGCTCCTTTTGCGCATAAGCCTTGAGAACCCAGCCCTGGGACAATACAATTTCCTTTTTGACCCGCTCAAATTGCGGCAAAAAGCGCCGGTGGATGAGCTGCTGGACCTGGTGGAAGAACATTTCAAAGCTCTGCCCCTCCTGGACGGAGAAGAAAGCATTCTGGATGCCTTAAGGGCACCGGCGCGCCTCTTCCCCCACTCCATAGAAGCCCAGCTGGACTATGTTGCAAGGCGTTGGGGCAGCATGCTGGGCGACAGGATAAAAAACCTGCTTCTGGGCGCCAAGGCCATGCTGATGGAAGAGCACAGGCCCAGCTTTCAGCCAGGACCCGGGCCCGTAAAGGCAGTATCATACGCCGGGCTGGATTCCGACTACGAGGGCTTCAGCAGCGACAAGGACTGGATGCCCAAGGTGGTAATGATAGCCAAAAGCACCCTGGTGTGGTTGGACCAGTTGTCCAAAAAGTATCAAAGACATATCCATACCCTGGACGCCATACCCGATGAAGAGCTGGAACTGCTGGCCGGACGCGGCTTTAACGGGCTGTGGCTTATAGGCATTTGGGAAAGAAGCGATGCGTCACGGCGCATAAAGGAGCTGTGCGGAAACCCCGAGGCGGCAGCAAGCGCATACTCGCTTTACGACTACGAAATTGCCGGGGAGCTTGGCGGCTGGCCGGCTTTGGAAAAGCTGAGAGCCAGGGCCTGGGCCAAGGGCATCAGGCTGGCAGCGGACATGGTTCCCAACCACACCGGCATAGACTCCGCCTGGGTGAGGGAACGGCCCGAGCTTTTTATTAGCAGGAGTAGCCCGCCTTTTCCGGCTTACAGCTACAACGGAGAAAACCTGTCCGCCGACGGCCGCTACGGCCTGTGGATAGAGGACCATTACTACGACAGGCGGGACGCAGCAGTTACCTTCAAGCGGGTGGATTTTCTTAGCGGGGACGTTCGCTATATTTACCACGGCAATGACGGAACCAGCATGCCATGGAATGACACCGCACAGATAGACTTTTTAAAAAAAGAAGCCAGAGAAGCCGTAAAGGAGCGCATACTGCATGTGGCAAAAAACTTTCCAATAATACGTTTTGATGCCGCCATGGTGCTGGCCAAGCGTTCCTTCCGCAGGCTTTGGTACCCCGAACCGGGAGCTGGGGATGCCATAGCCAGCCGCTTTGAATCGGCGCTTGGCGTACAGGAATTCAATGCAGCCTTTCCAAACGAGTTCTGGCGGGAGGTGGTGGACCTTTGTGCACAGGAAGCCCCGGACACTCTTTTGCTGGCAGAAGCCTTCTGGATGATGGAAGGCTATTTTGTGCGCACCCTTGGCATGCACCGGGTTTACAACTCGGCCTTTATGAACATGCTCAAAATGAAAAACAATGCGGAATACAGAGCTGTCATAAAAAACACAATAGAGTTTGACAAGGACATTTTAAAGCGCTTTGTAAACTTTATGAACAATCCGGACGAGGATACAGCCATAGCCCAGTTTGGCAACGGAGACCACTATTTTGGGGTATGCTCCCTCATGGCCACCATGCCAGGACTGCCCATGTTCGGTCATGGCCAGTTTGAAGGCTATACAGAAAAATACGGCATGGAGTACCGCAAAGCCTATGTTGACGAAAGTCCCGACCAGGGGCTTGTGGACAGGCATTACAGGGAAATTGTGCCACTTCTTAAGCGCCGCCGGCTTTTCTCCGGCGTGGAAGACTTTCTTTTTTACGACTTTATAAAAAATGACGGGCATGTGGACGAAAACGTTTTTGCATATTCCAACGGCTGCGGGAAAGAAAAGGTACTTGTACTCTTTAACAATTCTTGGGAACGAAGCTGGGGCCGCATAAAGCAGTCGTGCATATATATGGACAAAAGAGAGGACGGGAACCTTCCGGGCGTTACAAAAGGGCTGGCAGAAGGCCTGGGCCTGGACCCGGGCACTCGCAGTTATGTAATATTAACAGAAGAAAGAAGCGGATTGTCCTTTTTGCGCGATTCCCGGGAGCTGGCCGCAAACGGCCTGTCTGCAGCCCTTGATGGCTTTCAGTGCCAGGTGTTTTCCGGCATTTATCAGCTTAAGGACGATGAAGAGGGCAGCTATTCAAGGCTTTGCCAAAGGCTTGCCGGAAGGGGTGTTCCGGACATGAATGCAGCCCTTGAGGACCTGATACACGAAGAGCTGTATGCGGAATGGCGGGAGCTTTTCAGTGCTGAGTATTTCCGCCTTGCCATTGAGCCTTCCATGGCCATAGGCAGCGGTACCGGCAAGGCAAAAACCCCGGCAGAAGATGCAAGCGGCTCCGCAAAAGCATCGCTTTTTAAGCTGCCGGACAAGCAGCTCGAAAAGCAGCTTAAAAAGCTGATAGACAGCCTGTCCAAAAAAGCGGCTGCACGCTCCTTGCCCAACGCTGCCCAGGACTGTGCAGCGCTTTTGCGCAGAAGTCTTAAAGCATTAAAACTTTTCCGGGATGCGGGCGAACCCGAATACAGCCGGGAAGCCATGGCCGGCTACGCTGCCATAGTTGCGCTACTGCCCCTGGCCTTTGTTGGCCCATCCAGCCTGCCCCAGTTTGGAGAAGCGGCCATGCTTGCAGAAAACCTGGGTTTAAGGCGCAAGCTTGCAGAAGCCATGGCGGAAGCAGGCATGAGCATGGAAAGCGCCAGAATGTCAGCCGCTTTTGCGTTTGTGTTTTATTCCAGGCTGAACCGCAAGACTGTCATTTCTGGCGCCGCAGCCTTGCGTGAAGAAATCCTGTCGGATACGGCACTGTCCGAGCTGCTTGGGGCAAATTACTGGCAGGGCAGCCAGTGGATAAACGCAGAGCGCGCAAGCCTCTTTTTTACCATGGAAGCCATGACCCAAACAGGCATCAAGGGCATGGGTACAAAAGAGGCGCGCTCAAGGAGCCATGGCCTTTTTAACTTGCTGCGTTCGTCAGGCTGGAACCTGGATGCTATGCCAACAGACCAGCAAACAGACCAGCAAGCTGACATGGAAAAGACAAAAGACATAAAGCAATGAGCGTTTCAATTAGACCCGAAGAAGGCTTAAAAACGGTTTTTATGGACGAAATAATAAAAAGGCTGGACCAAAAAGCCTGCCGTTTTGTATTTCCGAGTGAGGCCGCTGCCCAGTCTGCCCTTTTGGGCGCAATTAAAAAAAGCGGCAAAAAGGCCCTGGCTGCGTCGCGCTTTATAAGCTGGGACAGTTACAAGGCTTTGGTCTTTCCGGGGCTGGAAGACAAAAAGCCCGCATCAAAAGCTGTACGCCTTTTGTTTGCCAACGGGCTGTTATCAGAAAACGAAAACTTTCCCTTTTTAAGGACAATAATCCCGCCAGAAGCGGCCAAGCAGTCCATGCGCTTTTTAAACCATATTTCCGCTTCTCTGCCGGCCCTTTTTGCCATTCCGGAAAGCAAAAATGATATTTTGCAGGACTGGGCAGAGATCAAAAAGCGCTATTCAGCCTTTATGGAAGAAAAAGGTTTTTATGAGCCATCCTGGTTAGCCAGAAAGGCAGCCAAGCCGGAAGGAAAATGGCTTTTGCTGTTTCCGGACCTGCTAAGCGACTGGGACGATTACTCCGGCATAATTTCCGCCCTGCCAGATACGGAGCTTTTGTTGTCTGACTGGCTTGGCCATGAGAAAACAGAAGCCAGGCACTACAATACCATTGTAGAAGAACTGCGGGCTTTGCTAATGGACCTTCATGAGCGCATGCAAAAGGAACCCAAGCCAGAATCCGTAATAATAAGTCTTGCATCTCCCGACTCCATGCTGCCTATTTTAAAACGGGAAGCTGCCATGGCCGGCATCCGGCTAAACATAAGAAAAGCAAAAACCCTGGCAGAAAGCTGCGGAGGCAGGCTGTTCAGGGATATCCTGGCTATTGCCGGCAGCCGTACAGACTTTGGCGCACTCAGGCGGCTTATTATGGACGGCTCCCGCCCATGGAAGGAAGCCGCCGCCGGCAAGCGCTTGCTCAAAACAGGCATAGAAAAGCAGCTGCTCACCCGGCTGCCGGACAGCCCCGACTCCTGGGAAGAAGCCCTTGCCCATGACAGCGAAGCCAAAAAGCTGTACAGGGGGCTAAAAAGCTCTGCGCAAAATATAAAAGCGGCCAAAAACTTTTCGGACTTACAAACTGCTTTTGACAAGTTTAAATGGGCATTTTTTTATGAAGAAAAATGGAACAAGCTGCAAAATGA
>JAKPMS010000054.1 GCA_029548805.1 Spirochaetota bacterium
GCAATCAGCCCTGGATACTTTGCCGGGCAGTTATATTCAAAGCTATCTGTTATCCAAAACTGGTTTGAATTATAACAGTATTAGCTATAAAGAAGGTTCAAATTTTATCAGCCCTATACCGCTTATTGAAAAATCCTTTGCCGGTAAATCTTGCTCAGTAAGCTTTGCTGCTTCGGAAAAGGCAATAATGCAGATTGGGAATGATGACAAAGAAATTTACAGGGCATCAGGCCTAGCCGGGAACTTGAGTTTTTATGAAGCGCCAAAAGTAGGCGATGAGGATTATTCAGGAGTAGAATTGGAAGACTCCTACTATATCCAGTTTTTTGCAGCCGCTTACGGCTTGGATTTTTCAAATATTACAGAAATTTACGGGAATGCTGCTTATCTGGGTCTTTTAAGAATTTCCACCAATTAAGAAGGGACACCTTAAAGTATGTGAAAAAACATATTCAAAGCTTCGCATAATGTATATTCTGTCTACCAATATAGACATTGACCATTTTATATTAAATAAATACAAGGTTTAGCCTTTTTATCGGCTTTCAGCCTGTTCAGTTGTTTCGTATAAAGATTTATACAGTTCGATATAAGAATAAAGACTGTTATTAAAAATGGCAAATTGCTTTTCTCTTTTAATATGGCAACGCTTTTCTCTAAAGCTTTTTCCAAATACAGACATAAACAAGGCTTGCAAGCCCAGCTGTTTTTTGCCAGTAAACTTAAGCGTCAAATTAAGTTTATTTTTGTTATCCGCAAAATCAATTGCTGAGCCGTGCAGCAGGGCTTCCTCTTTTATAAGCGCACTGGTTTTAATATAAAAAAGTTCCAGATCAGAAATATTATCGAAAAAGTCCAAAACATAGCTGGAGCCCCAGTGGATATTGGACAAGCTCAAAGACTTCTGCCCTTTTTGTATTTTGAACAATAAGGCTTCTTTTATAATCATATTTCTGTGCAATTTGCTGTTTAATGACAGCAGGATTTGGTCCAAATTGTTTACCGGGGCTGTCAAAAAAATGGAAGCATATTCATCCTGTGATTCCATTCCCAAAGCCAAGGGTTCCGATATTTCCATTTTTGGCAGGGGATTGAATCCTTCAGAGTATGCAATGGGCAATCCTGCTCTTTCCATTGCCACACTCAATATGGAAACTATATCATGGTGGGCATACAAAGAATTGGCCTTTTCTTTGTTATATCTTAAAACTAGGCGAAATCTGCAATCCGGTTTGGCATTGTCGGCATTAACGGTATTATCCGGATTCATGGCGGTTTTGCTAAACTTTTTAAATTCGCTTTCTAGCTTGCTGATCCCATTTACTATCTTTACATTGTCATTGCAAGCGCCGCACATATCATTGCAGTCATCACGGCAAGCGCCAGTCAGCTGCTGAAACCCGGCTTTATTGAATTCCTTCCTGAGGTAAGCTTCTGAAACGCCCATTTTGACGCTGCTCCAAATAGGTTTCTCGTTTGAATCCCTGGATTTGAAAAAACTTTTAGTATCCAAACCTGTTTGCAAAACGGCCTTATCCCAGGCATTTTTGTCAAATAAATTATCCCATGCATCAAAGCGGGCACCATTATTATAGGCTGCTAAAAGCAGTTCCCCTACCCGCTCGTCACCCCTTGCAATTAGTCCTTCCAGCCATGATAACTCGGGGTTATGGTAGGAAATTTTTATATTGGAAAGTTTCCTTAAGTTGTCCTTTATGTAAAAAATTCCTTCTCTGGCCCTGGAAACAGACAATTGCGAATGCCATTGAAAAGGAGTATGGGGTTTGGGAACAAAAGTAGCCAGGGTAATATTAAGATGCATGCCCGGAACAAAAGAAGAGATGTTTTTTATCTGCTTTACAATTTCTTCTTCTTCTGCAAATTCCGCTTCTGCGCTTTTATCCGTTACGGGAAGGCCAATCATAAAATAGAACTTGGCAAGCTTGTAACCTTTTTTGTTTGCCTCTTGCAATATATTGCCAATTTTGTCAAGGCTGGCTTTTTTATTTATTGCCATTTGCCAAGCATCCAAAGGGGTTTCTATTGCAAAAGTAAGACCGCTTTTTCGTACTCCTGAAGCAAGGGCGTCAATGGCTTCAAGCGGAAATGATTCTATTTTTAAAGATGGTAACTGGAAGGACACGCCTCTATTTGCCCATTCCTTTTTTAACAATTCAAGCAAGGTCACGATATCAGGATAATCTCCGCTTGACAAAGAAGACAGGCTTATTTCTTTTTTTCCTTCCAACACCCTTTGTTCAACATCCCTGTAAATTGCTTCCGCTGTGCGAAGGCGCCTAGGTCGGTAATTGTAGGTGGCATGGCAAAACCTGCAAGAATTGGGGCAGCCTCGCATGATTTCAACTATTCCGTGGTTCTGAACAGGTTTTACCGAAGGGACTGGAAGGCCTTCCAATGCTGGCGACTCGGAAAAGCCACTATACACATGCCGGTATGCTTTTTTCTCCGGCATCCAGAAAGCTTTTTCTTGTTCAAAAAGTGCAAGTATATCATTTCTGGATCCGCCATTTTTTTTTGTATCTCTAGCTTTTGCAATGAGCTCAAAAAAGGTGTTTTCTGCTTCGCCTATCCATACAGCATCCATGATTTCAGAATAAGGAAAAGGATTGGAAACGGCAGGGCCTCCGGCAATTACCAACGGGGCATCCTGTGTTCTGTTCTTTTTATTAAGCGCAATTTTGCCAAGGTTTAATACCTGGAGAACATTGCTTGCTGCCAGTTCGTAGCCAATGCTAAATGCCATAATGTCAAAATTGCATAATGCGCGTCCGCTTTCTAACCCGTACAGTGCGGTATCACTCTGTATTAAAAGCCCTTCGTAATCAGCTGCAACCGAAAAAACCCTTTCGCAAGCTATGCCTTCAATCTTGTTCAGGCTTGAGTAAATAATGCGCATTGCATTGTTGGACATGCCTATTTCATACAGGTCCGGAAAACAGATAGCTATACTAAAATCGCATTTATCCTTCATTATGGATCCGGCTTCTCCGCCAAGATAGCGCGCCGGTTTTTCTATGCTTGGCAAGTCATTTTTAAAATGCTCATAGGGATCTATTTTTGTCATGACTCGAATTTCCTTGCACCAATTCCAAGGCAAAGTCCTAGACCGAGACAAATAGCCCACAGAGACGAGCCTCCATAAGAAAGGAATAAAAGCGGGATACCTGTAATGGGCATAACGCCCATGGCCATGCCGGCATTGATAATAAAATGGAAAAATATTATGCCAAACATTCCGGAAACAAAAGAAGCTTGGGTGATGCTGTGTTGTGTTTTTATTATTAACGATAGCTTAACCAAAATGTATAAAAACAGGGCAAAAACCAGCAAGCCTCCTAAAAACCCCATTTCTTCAGAAATAATGCTGAAAATAAAATCTGTACTTTGCTGTGGCAAATATCTGTAATGGCTTTGTGTTCCTTTAAGAAAGCCTTTGCCAACAAAGCCTCCAGAGCCAATGGCGGTAATGGACTGGAGTATATTCCATCCGGAACCAAGGGGGTCTATGCTTGGATCTATAAATACAACAAGGCGCATTATTTGATAGTCTTTAAGCAGTTTGTGGCCAAGCTCGGAAGCTGACATGGAAACCAAGAAAAGCAATGTTGTATATATGGCCCAATAATAATACTTTTTTTTAAACAGCCTGAAGCCCAAAAAGCTCAGAACCATTACAGTAAAAAAAATTCCCAATGTATAATAAAAATAAGGCTTGTCATAAAAAACCCTTAATACAAAGCTTTGCTTGTCCGCTATCAAGCGCTGCCATAATGGCATTACTGTAAAAACTATGGTCAATGCTCCAGTCAGTACAAAAAACACCAAATACCTGCGGTTTATCCCTCCGGCATAAGCCATAAACAAGTAAATTGGGATAAAGACAAGTGCTGTTCCAAAATCTGGCTGGATTAAAATAAGCAGCATTGGCAAAGCTATAATGGAAAATGACAAAGCAAAGCGTTTGATCGAGGAAGGCTCATGCGAACTTGTATCAAGATATCTGGCCAAATACATGGCTGTGGTTATTTTCATTAATTCTGATGGCTGTATACCATATTCTCCTGCAATACCCAGCCAGGACCTGGCACCGTTTACCGTTTTTCCAAACAGAAAAGTGAAGACCAATAAAATTACAGACAGAATATAAATGAGCAGGAAATGGTCTTTAACGCGTTTCAAGTCAAAAGTAGCTGCCAGAATCATTATAAGCATGCCGGAGCTGGCCCAAATGATTTGCTTGAGGTATTCATTGGATACCAGTTCTCCCGTGCTGGTTATCCCTGAAGAATAGATGAACAACACTCCAATTACAAGAAGCAAAATTACGGCAGCAACTATGCTCCAGTCCATTTCCTTGAAAAGCTTAACGATAGAGCCCATTTACTATTCCACCCTTACCGCTGGAGGCGCAGTTTTTCCGACAAGACCAAGTTTTTTTGCCGCTTCTTCATAATTCATGCCTGAAAAATAACCCTGAAAAATTAAATTGCTGGCATATGGAGCCCACCATTCCCAAGGGTTGGCTGCTTCAATCATTGCTACAACCACAATTACATCGTCAATATTTTCAGCATCGTAGGGGCCATAGCCCACAAACCAGGAATGCCATCTGTCAGCAAAGCCCACTTCCGCTGTTCCTGTTTTGCCTGCAACGCTTACTACTTTGGTATTTACCGGATATTGTGCGGTTCCGGCAGAAATTACCAATCTTAGGTTTTCTCTGGTCTTTTTAAAAGTTTCCTTGGATATACTGGAACTGACAAGCACTTCAGGCAGAATTTTGGTCAGCACGGAGCCGTCTCGCGGGTCCCTTACCTCTTTTAACAAATGCGGCTTGAATATTACGCCGGAATTTACAACCATAGCCATCATGTTTGCTATCTGCAAAGGCGATGTCAAAAGGTAACCCTGCCCGATAGCCATGTTCAAAGTGTCTCCTCCAAGCCACTTTTCGTTAAATGTTCTTTCTTTCCATTGCGGCGTGGGCACAAAACCGGGAACTTCTCCCGGTAAATCAATATTGGTTAAAGAACCAAAGCCGAATTCTCTGGAATAGGAAACCATTCTTTCTATGCCCAGCTTGTCTTTTGCAACTTCCCAGAAGTATACGTCGCATGACTGGGCCAGGCCTCCGGCCAGGTTCAGCCTGCCATGGCCTGGCCTCCTGATCCAGCACCTGAAAACCCTGTCACCATAACTGATTTCTCCGGTACAAAGTATTGTTTCTTCAGGCCCTATGGCTTCTTCTTCCAGAATTGCGGCTGTCATTATGGTCTTGTAGGTTGAAGCTGGTGGATAGCTGGACTGAAATGCCCTGTGTATCAAAGGGGTTCCTGGATCTTCCAGAAGCTTCGCGTATATATTGTTACCGCCCCTTGCCACTATATCGTTGGCATTGAAGGACGGATAAGAGGCAAGTGCCAGAATTTCTCCATTTGACGGTTTCAATACCACAATGGAGCCTATCCTGTCTCCAAGTGCTTTTTCTGCCAGTAACTGGGTGTTCCGGTCCAATGTAAGCATCAAATTTTTTCCCATCAACGGAGGTTCTACCTGCCTGCTGGCACTTTCTATACTGCGTCCCTTTACATCCACTGTATTAAATTGCCTTCCGTCCGTACCTCTTAGAATACTGTCATATTGCCGTTCAATTCCCGTTTTGCCTATAATATCTCCGGATTGATAACCCCTGTTGTAAAAGACTTTTAACTCGTCCCTTGTAATTTCTCCAACATAGCCTATGACATGAGAAAAACTGCCGGATTCCAGGTAATTGCGTTTGGGCCTTGAATACCAGGATATTCCAGGAAATTCGTCAATTCTTTCTGCTATTTTTGTAATTATTGACTGGTCAACCGACGACAGTAATTCTATTTGCTGAAAAAGTTTGTAATAGGACGGGGGTACTTTGCGCCGCAATTCATCTACAGGCTCATCAAGCAGCGCAGCCAGCTTAATAAATACAGTATCTCGCATGTCTGCGGGCAGTTCTCCGGGGACCATCACAAGCGCAAAGGAGTCTACATTAAGTACCAGGGGAAGATTATAATTCCTGTCGTAAATTTCCCCGCGCTGGGCCGGCAAGCGTTCTATTTGTCTGGAAATGGTAATGGCCTTGCTTTGGTATTCGCTGCCCCTGACAAGCTGAAGGTAAAAAAGATAGGAGGAATAGCTTAAAAATGCCAATGCGGCCAAAACAATTAAAATAATGGTCAGTTTATCAAAACTTCTTCTGGAATCATCGGTAAAGTCACTCATTTTTCAGTCCCACACCAAACATGAACCTGTTTAGCGGTGAAAGAAGCAAAAAAAGAACCGGAGCTGCAAGCGCATTATAGGCACATTCTATCCATAGTGTTAAAGAAAAAAAACTGTATGCCTGAATTTTGCCTTTAAAGAATATGGCAAGAATGATGGTCAATATAGCCTTTAAAATTGTGGCTAAAATTGCAAACACAGCAGGCATTAGAATTTTGTCTATATAGAACTTGCCAGAAAGGAGGTTTGCCAAAAATGCTATGGAGCTTTTTAAAAATGCGTTCAAGCCAAGGGGTGAGGCACTTATGCTGTCCTCTATAAGGCCGGCAACAAATCCGACACTTTGGCCTTTTATGCCACGGCTATGAAAGGCTAGGTAAATTATAAATAAAAGCGAAAGGTCCGGAATGACGGACATAAATGAAATATAGTTTAGCCAAGTTGATTGCAGGGCAACAAGCAACACGGAGATAAAAGCGGAAATCAGCCATCGCAAAATCATTTGTCAGACCCTTCCGTGTTTTCTGTATTGGCATTGCCCACAATAAAAACATATTCTAGTTTTCCAAAATCAAGCACGGGCTCAATTTCAAGTTCAAGAGAAGTCAGATATTCCCGGTTGATTACCTTGCTGACCCTGCCAACTCCAATACCGGAAGGATACAGTGATTGCATTCCGCTGGTAACTACCAGATCTCCGTATTGTATTTCATCAACAGCCCGTTTTTTGACATATTTTACCAGCAAAGGCAGGTCGGTATTGCCTTGCCCCAAAGCAAGGCCATCGTATCTTGAACGCTCCAACTTGACCGCAACATAGGTGGCATTATCAAAAATTGGTGTAACAATGCAGGTGCTATTGGCTACTTCAATAACCCTGCCAACCAGTCCCTCCGAACCATCCTGGTATGCCACAACAGCGCTGTTTTTTGTTACCCCGTTTATGGCACCCTTGTTTATAATAAATGATGTATAGATATTGACGGGGTCCTTGGCTATAATTTTGGCCGACAAATAAACATGGGAGGCTGAAAAAGAATAGCCCAGCTGTTCTTTTAAGCGCTCGTTTTCCCTTTTCAATTCGGAAAAATCCCTTTCCATATTGCCCAGCTGTTCTATTCTTCCAAGCAACTCCCTGTTGGATTCCTGTAATTTGCTCAATTCGCTAATGCTGTTTATGGTGTTTTTGACAAAACTGCTGGATGTATCCATGGTTTTCTGAATAAAAGCCATAATGGACAGGCCAATCTTTTCCGGCAAACCGGAAAGGCTGTTGGTTGAAATTACAATAATCAAAAGAGAAAGAAATATTAATAGTGAAGAACCGAATGCCTTTTTCCTAGTTTCTTTACTGAATCTTGGCATTTACTATAAATTCATAGTACTGGCTGCACCAAAAACAATATCAACTCCCTGAATGGCCTCAAAATATTTGCCGGCTCCTATGGCTATGCATTCAAGGGGACGTTCCGCAAGTATTACCGGAACTCCTGTTTCTTTTGCAATCAGGCGGGGCAAGCCTTTAAGTAAAGAACCTCCGCCCGCCATTACTATTCCCCTTTCCACAATATCCGCTGCAAGTTCCGGAGGTGTCTGTCCGAGAGTTTTTTTAATTTCCTCCACAATTTCGTTAACAGGCTCCTGCAAGGCTTCCCGTACTTCAACAGAGTCTATCTCCAAACGCCTTGGAAGTCCGGTTATGGCGTCGGTTCCTTTAATTTCAACTTTTTCTATTGTTTTATCGGGGCTGGCATTGCCAATTTCTATTTTAAGCCTTTCGGCCGTTTGTTCTCCTATAATAAGATTATGGGCAGCCCGTATGTGCTTGATTATAGCTTCGTCAAATTCGTCTCCGCCAATTCTGATGGCATTGGTTACTACCAGATCCTTGAGTGAAATAACCGAAATTTCGGTGGTGCCTCCGCCAATATCGCATATCATGTGCCCTGCTGGTTCATGAATGGGAATGTCGGAACCAATAGCTGCAGCCAGAGATTCCGGCAGTACCTCCACTTCTCTGGCGCCCGCCTTGTATGCCGCCTCCACAACAGCTCTTCGTTCAACTTCGGTTATGCAGGTGGGTATACCTATTACCATCCTGGGTTTAATGAACCAGCGTCTTGGTATTACTTTTTGTATAAAATACTTGATCATTTTTTCCGTTGTATCGGGGTCTGCTATAACACCATCTCTTAGAGGTCTAATTGCAATAATATTACCGGGAGTTTTCCAAAGCATTCGCTTGGCTTCTGAGCCGACAGCTATGACACGTTTGGTGCCGCGCTCCACAGCTACCACGGACGGTTCATTAATTACGATGCCTTTTCCTCTGACATAAACCAGAGTATTGCATGTGCCAAGATCTATACCTATATCAAGCGCAAGAGAATCTAGTAATCTTCGTTTCGCCATGTTGCATTCTCCTTGTAAGTTTTAGGGTCGTTCCAAAAGTTTCTGCCTAGCGCCGCTATGCATTGGGTCTATTGAAATGGCTTTTCTCCATGCTGCCCTGGCTTTCAGTGCCTCGCCTTTTTCCATAAGAGCCAAGCCTTGATAATACCAGCCATCGGCAGATTCGGGGTTTCTAGCAATTATATCTTCATAAAGTGAAATTGCGTCATCTGTTTTTTCGGATTGCATGTATATTTCAGCAAGAACAAAGTCACAGCGTTCCATAATAAAATCGTCGGCAGCTAATGCTTTGGCAGCAAGCGCCAATTCCTTAGTGCGTTCGGGCTTGTCCAGTATTTTATATACTAAGGCTGTATTCAACAACAATTCTGCTGAATCAGGTTTTATTTCCAGCGCTTTTTCAAAGTAAAAAATGCTGTTTTCGTATTGCTTTATAGACAAATTGGCTACAGCCAGATATTCCCAACTGTCTGGTCGGATATAACCAAGTTTTATTGACTCTTCAAGATTTTCTATGCAGTCATGGTAATACTCAGGCCCTTTGAAATAATATGCCTTTCCTAGAATATAAAGAGATTCCGGCTTAAGTACGGCTTTGTCATCCAGCATGGCTTTTCGTATTGAGAATATGGCTTCGTCCATTTTGGAAGCTTTTTGGGCAGAATCAGATTCAGAAAGGGCCAGATAGAAAGAAGCAAAGCCGTTCATGGAAAGAAAAAAAGAATTGAGCGGGTCCGCTTCAAGGGCGTTTTGAGTAAGTTCTTTTACCTGCTGATAATCCATAGCTTTCCATAATTCCAGAATTTCTTCCCGCTTTACAATGGGCTTGGCCTGTTTGCCAAGAATGCTTACGGTAAAAAAAACGATTGCAACGATGGCGGCAGCACTAGCAACAAACAATACAGTTCCTATCAGTGTTTTTCTGTATTTGAGTTTTTTTAAAAATTTGTCAGATTTTCTGGAATTGGAAGCAAAAAAATTACTCATATAATTAATATCTTTTTACCATGAGGATGGCAGATAAGTCAATGAAATGAAAAAAAAGGACGAACCTGTAAGCCGGGTTCTGTCCCGTGTCCGCGTGTTTTGCGCGGGCACGGTGATTGCCATCCATCTATGCCATACATTACTGCATGGCTTTAGCAACCTACCCGCAGGATGTTTGCGAGCAGCAATCCTGCTGTTTGGTTTTACTCGCAGTGAGGCTTGCCTAGCCATCCGTGTTGCCACAAATGCGGTGGGCTTTTACCCCACCCTTTCACCCTTACCCTATTGCCACAAGCAGCAGGGCGGTTTGCTTTCTGTTGCGCTAGCTGTAACAAGTCCGTATCCGGACCTGCCCCCGGCCATTAACCGGCACTGTGCTCTATCGAGCCCGGACTTTCCTCTGAGTTCATCAAAACGCAGCGGCAATCCGGTTCGTCCTCAATTATCTGAATCTACCAAACCGCCTTTTTCGGCGTCATCTTCGATATCGTCCTCCCCGTCATAATCTGCTTCTTCGTCGTCACCAAAATCATCAAGATCGGCAAGGGAACCGGACTCGATATCAACTATCATGTCATCATGGTCCAAATCGCCTTCTTCGTAAGACAGCACTCTTGAGCAGTAAGGACAAAATACCACTGTATTGCTCTGCCTTACACTATTGACAAATTGCGCCGGTAATACAATGGAACAACCGGAGCATACAACCCCTTTGACCGGCACAACTCCGATACCCTGCTTGGATTTTATTATTCTTTCAAACTTGAAAACAATTTCCGGATCAAGGTCATTGGTCAGTTCTTCTTCAATTTTCTTTAACTCTGTTATACGCCCCAGCATTGATGCTTCTTCATTAAGAATTTTTGTTTTCTTTTCGTTTATTTCGCTTTCCTGGGAAGCTATAAGAGATTGGCTGGCTTTGACCTCGTTTTCCGCTTCTTTTAGGTTTTCTTCTTCTTTTCTCAAGTCTTTTCTTAGCTGGTCTTCTTTGAGCCCGGCTTCCGTGATCTCTTTATTGAGAGCTTCAAATTCTCTGGGACTGCTTATATTGTCCATTTGTTGTTCAGACCGGTCTTTATGGTCTATAACTTCAGCCAACTCAGCTTTCATATGCAGTACCCTGGCTTGAATATCAGCAAGGCGCTGGCTGCGGTCAGAATAACTCTTTCTGGCTCTTAAAAGCACTTCTTCCTGGGCAATAATGGATTTGGGGAGCTCTTTTACTTCTTTTTCAATGGAAACCCTCTCCATTAAAACATCCTGAAAAGTTTTAAGCCGCTCTATTAGCTTATCCTTCAGCATTTATTTTCACCTCGTTATGCTTTTGCAAAATGCTTTGCTAAAAAGTTAATTTCAAACTGTTAAAAGATTGGCGTAAAATATAGCATACTATGCTATCCAATTACAATGATCAAATATTGGCCTTGACTAGTTCCTCGAAGCTTAGTGGCAAGCATGATTTTATTAAAACCCATACTTTATGTTGTATAGCTAAGCCAGCTTCATACAATACAAGGTAGCTTGTAAAAATATCTCAAAGCTTCGAGGAACTACAATAAAGATTGCTATTTTCCGTTTTATTGTTAATGATCAACATAATCCCTCAGTTTTTGGCTGCGCTTGAAATGCCTTAATTTCTTGAGGGCTTTGGCTTCTATTTGCCTGATTCGTTCTCTGGTCACATTGAAATACAGCCCAACTTCTTCCAGGGTTAAAGAATATCCGTCATCCAGTCCAAAACGCATTCTTAAAACTTCTTGCTCACGTGGAGGAAGAGTGGATAAAACCGAGCGAATTTGTTCCTGCAATAATTTATAATCTGTTTGTATGCTGGGGTTTTCGATTTCCTTGTCTTCGATAAAATCGCCCAACAGGCTGTCTTCATCCTCTCCTATGGGCGTTTCCAGGCTTATAGGTTCTCTTGCAACGTTCTTGACGCTTTTGACCCTGGATACGGGCCAGCCAAGCTGGGCGGCTATTTCCTCGTTGCTCGGTTCTCTGCCCAGCTTTTGCATCAATTGCCTGGATTCCCTTACAACCTTGTTTATTTGTTCTATCATATGAACAGGAACCCTTATGGTTCTGGCCTGGTCACTTATAGAACGGGTAATTGCCTGCCGTATCCACCATGTGGCATAGGTAGAAAACTTGTAACCCTTGCGATATTCGAATTTCTCAACAGCTTTTATCAGGCCTATATTGCCTTCTTGAACAAGGTCAAAAAAATGCAAGCCTCGGTTTGTATATTTTTTTGCAATGGATACCACAAGTCTTAGATTTGCTTTTATAAGCCTGTCTTTGGCATTTTTCATCATGATCCGGCCGCGATTAATCTCTTTGGCCATTAAAATAATGCTGTCGCAGTCGCTTTCAAAAGAATACTGGATTTCTTCCAGTTTTTTTTCTGTCAGCTGAATTTGCTTGATTCTCTCTTTTATTTCATCTGCGCCAATACCAAGGTTGTTTTCTATGTTTTCTCGCCTGTCTTTAAGGGTCAAATTCCTACCAAGAATTCTTAGTTCCCTGGTATTTTCAACATGCAATACCCTTTCCATCCTATCCTGTTCTCTGCGGAATTTTTTAATCCTTCTGGCTGTTATTATAAATTTTTCAGAAAATGAGTTGATTTCTTCCGGGTGCAATTGGGCTTCTCCCAGTTTTTCCAGCAAACTAAGCCTGGAAGCTGCCAAAGCTGTATCCTCTTTTATATCACCGCCCCTGGCAACTATCCTTTTTTTTGTGTCCATGTATGATTTCAGGTCAAATTGGGTTTCTCTTAATACATCTCTGTAAAACTGGTTTAGGCGCCTTCTTTCTGCAATTCTTTCTGAGTTTTCCTTGCGCTGCTGAGAACCGGCTTCCCGCTTGGCCTTTATGGATATCTGGTAAAATTCTGGTATAAGCATGCCGCTATTTTTTATTATGCCTTTAATTATGTTTTCGCCATCTTCCATCTGTTTGGATAAAATTACTTCCTGTTCGGCAGTAAGAAGGTTTTCTTTGCCAATTTCCCGAAGATATAGACGGATGGGATCATCCACCGAGCTTTCTTTTTCATTAAAGACAAGGCGTTTTTTTGTACCGGAAACACTGCTTTCTGTTTCGTTGTCTTTGGAGTCAATATTGTCATCAAGCTGCAGGTCAGATTCTTCCAGCTGAACATTGTTACTTTCCAATAAGGCAAGAACTAAATCAATTTTGTCGGAATTAAGATATTCTTCTGGCAAAAAATCTGATAATTCATCAAAACTTATGTTTTTTTTGCTTTTTGCATATTCTAACAGCTTGCCAATTACGGGATCTGTTTCAATTTCGTTCATTCCGCTCTTCCTTTATTCTTGCCAATTGTTCATCAAGGTACATTTTTTCATACAAGAGATCATTCATCGACAGCGCTTCTCCATCCCGCGCATGGTTATAATTACGAATTAATCCTAAAAGTCGCTGTTTTTTTTTATTAAGTATACGTTCTTTTATTTGATAAAGCCCGTCCAAAACAAATTTTTCCGCTTTGATCGAATAAATTCCCAAACTGATCCTCTCAATAATAAAATTTCTGAAAGCTTCATTGGAAATTTTGGCCAAAATTGAAGCCATGCTCATGTCTCCAGCTCTAAAACTTTCTTCCAAAGCAAAAAAGGCTTCTTTATTATCGGTGTTTTCCATATCCTGGACTTCTATTTCATTGCGTATTTTGGAATACAATTCTGGCGCTGCGATTAATGCAAATAAAAACTCGCTTTCACTATCAGCCACAAAACCAGAATTAGCTGTTTTTATTTGGGATTCTTCCTCTCTTGCATAGTTTTTGTTCAAAAAATGTTTATAGTCTTCTCTTATTGAGGCTGGATCAGCCCCCAGTCTGACAGCTGCAGTTTCCAGAAAATCATCACGTGTAATAGCACTGGAAATATTGGATAAATAAGCAAAAATATATTTAAATGCAGCTGCTTTGGAACCTGAATCCCCCTCTATTAGCATTGAAGCAGACTTCTCCAAAATATACTTATCACTAGTTATAATTGAAAGAATATTTTTTTTCAATTCATCCGGGCCAAATTTTTCTAAAACTTCCGATGCATCCTTGCCTTTACTAAGTAAAAGCACTTTACTGGCCAGCCCGGAAGCAAAACAAATATTGAAAGCTTTTTCTGTTGCCTTATTTCCGGCTACGTCGCTGTCAAAAGATATTATAACTGTAGCTGCATAACGCTTCAGTAAAGCTGCCTGGTTTTCGGTAAAAGAAGTTCCAAGCGGGGCAACAGCGTAATCCAGACCGGCGGAATGAAAAGATATGCAATCCATATAGCCTTCACATAAAATGGCTTCCGACCTGTCCTTGATGGTTTTTACAGCAAGGGAAAGGCCAAAAAGGTTTTCATTTTTTTTATAGATGGCAGTTTCAGGCGAGTTGATATATTTAGGGCCATCACCGGAAAGGAGCCTTCCGCCAAAAGCTACAGTACGGCCCTTGTTATCCTGAATAGGGAACATAAGCCTGTCAGAAAAAATGGAGAATTCGGAGTAAGTTTTGGAAAACAAACCGGATTTTTTTAAAAACTCTTCGGAAAACGACTTGGATATCAAAAAGTCGTGCAGCCATCTTCTGTCCTTGGGTGCATAGCCTATACGAAAACGCTTTAAAACATCATCCTTTATTCCCCTTTTTTTAATGTATTCAAGGGCTTGTGAACCTCTTGAATCTGCCAATAAAAGATGATGAAAGGTGGCGCTAAGTCTTTCATAAAGCTCGTAAAGACATTCATAATATTTTTGCTGTTTTTGCCAGGCCTGATCCGCTTCGCCTTCATACTGAAGCTGGATACCCAGTTTTTTAGCCAAAATTTCCAAAGCTTCAATATAGGAACAGGCTTCTATTTCTTTTATAAAAGTGATAACGTCGCCGCCTTTTTTGCAACCAAAGCAATAAAAAAAGGCTTGTTCTTCATTTATGCCAAAGGACGGAGTTTTTTCTTTATGAAAGGGACACAAGCCTATCCAGCGGGAGCCGCGTTTTTCCAAACGAACATAGTCTTTAATTACAGACACTATATCGCTCTTTTCCCTTATTTCGCTGACTATATGTTCTGCTATGCGTTTCATTTAGCCTTTGGTATCAGAGCTGCGGCATCGATGTGTTCGGAAAACGTTTCAGAAAAGTAGTGGGCTCCGCTATTTCCGTCTATAAGCCTGAAATAATAGTAGCTTGTTGCTGCAGGGCGAAAACTGGCCAGAAGTGCCGTCAAGCCAGGATTGGATATGGGAGCAGGTGGCAGGCCCCTGTTTACATAGGTATTGAACTCATTTTTAATTTGAATATCCTTGTCAAAAAGACGGGTCGGATGGGGCTTGCCTTCTATCTCGGTTATAACATAAACCACTGTAGCGCAAGATTGAAGAGCAATATTTTTTTTCAGACGATTGTAAAAAACACCGGCCATAATTGGTGCTTCTGCAGGCAAGCGGTATTCTCTTTCCACAATGCTTGCCAGAATTACTTTTTCCTGCAATTCGCTACTGGTCAAAAAGCCAGCTTCGGGAATATTTTCCTTAAGTTGTTTTTTGAAATTGTCCGCCATGGTCCTTATAATTATTTCTGCCCCTGCATTTTTTTGGAAAAAATATGTGTCCGGAAACAGGTAGCCTTCCATGGAGCTGGATGGAATGTCTAGTTTGGCCAAAAGTTCCGGGTCTTTTGCCAAATCCAGAAAAATGGCTTTGGACGCCAGCCCCTGGCTTTCTGCCATGCCTGCTATAGCTTTTAAGGTCGCTCCTTCAGGTACAGTAAAGCGGAGCAATATTTGCTTGCCTTCTGTCAGCATGTTCAAAATACTGCTGTTGTTCATGTCTGCTTTGATAAGGTATTCACCGGCTTTTAATGATGTTTCCTGCCTTTTTGCCTTCATTAACAGCCTGAACATCAATTCTGACCTGATAATGCCATGCGTTTCCAAGCGCCTTGCTACTGAAGCTGCACCTTCTCCTTTGTCCACAACAAAATATATGCCTTCAGCTTTTATAAGGCCGGTGGGTTTGTCCAATTTTGCGGCAAAATACAACAGGGTACTTCCAGCTATTGCTGCCAAAACAATTATGAAAAATATTAAAATTAAAAA
>JAKPMS010000061.1 GCA_029548805.1 Spirochaetota bacterium
GTATTGTGGTTTTGCCCTGGAAAGCGGCCCCAATCAGGAACAAATTTTTGAAGCATTGGACAGAATGGAATCCTTTGTGTGCACAGACAAAATAAAGAAAATAAACGATATGTTGTCAAGACTGGATATGATCGAAACCGAAACAGAGCTGTTTCAGGCCAAATAATAATATGGGAGCTATAAAAACTTCAGTTTATATGGGTCTTCATTTAAAAACATAGCGTTTTTAGCCGAAAACGCTGGGGAGCTTAAAAACAACAGGGTTTTCTGCTTCCCCAAAGCTTAGTGTTACAGATCTTTTAGCCAAAAACGCTGCTATATAGTGTATAGAACATGGCATCTACATACATTATAGAGTGCTTATCCGGAGAAGCACTAATCTTTGGGGAAGTACATTCTTAATAAAGAAGGAGTTTTCATGTACGGTAAACTTAAAAGCGAGCTGGAATCAAAACTGGCTGCCATCAGGGAAGACGGCTTGTATAAAAACGAAAGAGTCATAATCAGCCCGCAGGCATCCGTTATCAGGGTAAAAGGCGGAAGCGAAGTAATCAACTTTTGTGCCAACAATTACCTTGGTTTGGCCAACAATGCGGAAATTCGGGAAGCCGCCAAAAAAGCCATGGATGAATGGGGTTACGGCCTTTCCAGTGTCAGGTTTATTTGCGGCACCCAGGAACCCCACAAGCAGCTGGAAGCGGCTGTTTCAAAGTTTCTGGGCATGGAGGATACCATCCTTTTTTCGTCCTGTTTTGATGCCAATGCAGCGGTGTTTGAACCCTTGCTTGATGATGACTGTGCAATTATAGCGGACAGTCTTAACCATGCTTCCATCATAGACGGGGTCAGGTTGTCCAAAGCTGAGCGATTTATATACGAGCACAACAATTTTGAGGATCTTGAAGCAAAACTTAAGGCTTCTATGTCCAGGCGCCTGCGCCTTATAACAACAGACGGAGTGTTCTCCATGGACGGTGACATAGCCGATCTTGGCCGTATTTGCGATCTGGCCGAACGTTATGATGCCATGGTGATGGTTGACGACAGCCATGCCAGCGGCTTTGTAGGACCGAATGGCAGGGGCACTCATGAATATTGCGGGGTAATGGGCAGGGTAGACATAATAACCACCACCTTCGGAAAGGCGCTTGGCGGGGCCTCCGGCGGCTGCGTTTCTGGTAAAAAGGAAATAGTTGAATACTTAAGGCAAAAAGCCAGACCATATCTTTTTTCAAACAGCCTGGCACCGGCCATAGTGGGGGGCACTATCAAAGCCCTGGAACTGCTTTCCGCATCCACTGCCCTAAGGGATCGCCTGGAAAAAAACACCATGCGCTTCAGGCAAGGGCTGGCAGCTGCAGGACTGGAAGTAAGGCCCGGCGTTCATCCCATTTGCCCAGTTATGCTATATGACGAAAAGCTGGCTCATCAGATGGCGGAGCTGCTACTAAAAAAGGGCATTTATGTAATAGGCTTCAGTTTTCCTGTTGTTCCCAGGGGCAAAGCCAGGATAAGGGTGCAGATATCGGCAGCCCATACAGAAGCAGAGATAGACAAAGCCGTTATGGCTTTTAAGACTGCAGCCCAAGAGCTTGGAATAAAAGGGTCCATCTAAAAAAAGCGGGTTAAAAGCAAGGGCAAAACTAATTATTCCGGTTCGTCCTGGTTTTTAAACTTGGCTTTTTAAACGAATATACCCTTGGAGAAGCATTGAGGCTAAGGCTGTCCCTGTCTCCGCGTTCCAGCATTTTGCATCCTATGCCTGCCACCATGGCGGCATTGTCTCCGCACAAGGCCAGAGGAGGGAAAACCACCTTTAATTCGGGCTGACTGGAAAAGCATTGCCTTAAATAGCTGTTGGCTGCTACCCCGCCTCCGGCTACTATTGTGCTTATGCCTGTATCCTTGCATGCTTTTATCAGCTTGGAAGCAAGCAAGTCTACTGCCGCTTTTTCAAAGGATGCAGCCAGGTTTTCCGGGCTTTTGTCGTGCCCATCTACATAAAACTGCTCAACTTGATGTATGGCTGCAGTTTTTAGGCCCGAATATGACAAGTTGTATCGGTTTTCGCCCTTGTAAAGATTGGGAACAGGAAAATTGTATGCTTTTGGATTGCCCTTTCTGGCCAGCCTGTCTATGGCGGGCCCGCCAGGGTATCCAAAATTGTAATGCTTTGCAACTTTGTCAAAAGCTTCGCCTATCGCATCATCTATAGTTGTGCCAAGCACAGTTATATCGTCAAAGCTGTCTACCTTGCAAATAAGGGAATGCCCGCCTGATGCCACAAGTCCTATAAAAGGGTAGGGCAGCTTTTCTGACAACTGGGATGCATAAAGATGGGCAAGGATGTGGTTTACTCCAACAAAGGGCTTGTTCAGCGACCATGCCAGTGCTTTTGTAAAGGATAGGCCGACCAAAAGGGCTCCTGCAAGCCCTGGTTTGACCGTTACAGCCAGGCCGTCTATATCTGCCGGTTCCAGATTGGCTTCTTTAAAAGCCCTGCTGCCAACTTCCATTATCCATTCGGCATGAAGCCTTGAGGCTATTTCCGGCACGACTCCCTCATATTCTTCATGCATGGATATTTGCGAGGCAACTATATTGGACAATATGATATGGCCGTCCCTGACTATGGATGCGGCACATTCATCACAGGAGCTTTCAATCCCCAAAACTGTCATCGTCGTAGGAATCCATCATGATTTTGGATATTGTTGACAGGCTAAAGCCATGTTCGATCAGGCTTGGATACAGTTCGGACAAGGTTTGTGCCAGTTCCGAAGACCAAACATGGCCTATCATAATGGCATAGCCCCTTTTTTCTGCTATTTTACTTCCTTCAATGATATAATGCTGAATTGATGCCTTGTCAGGACTATTATCTAAAAACACGCTGCGCTCCCATATTGATTGTCTCATAAGCGATGCAACAGAATGTGCTACAGAATCGCTTGTAGTATAAGAATCCAGAAAATAAAGGCCCTGTTTTTCAACCTCATCCAGGACAGTAGTCATAATTCTTGTATCGGCACTGGCTTTGGAACCCATGTGGTTATTGATACCAACAGCGCCGTTTATTTCCTTTAGGTTGCCGCGTATGGTTTTGCGGATTGCGTCGTCATCCATATTCAGCCATATGGCCCCAGGCCCCGGATCCAGTGTGCCCAGTGCTTCCATAGGCTGATGCAGCAAAAGTTCCTTTCCGGCAGACTTTACCATTTCTGCGGCTTTTACAGAAAAAGGCAGGCCTGGCAGCACCGCAATGCTTAATGGTCCAGGAAAGCTCAAAAAAGGTTTCAGCTGCCATTCATTGTGGCCGGCATCATCAATAACAAAAACCAGAATTTTATCGGGTTTTGTGCTGTCAGCAATACCGCTTTCTGCACTTGTGCCAAAAGCGGTATTTTTTGTATCGCTTGCCGGCTTTGCTGAAACGCTTTCCGGCTTTTCATTCAAATATTTTTTGTTGCGGTATCCAATCAGGCCTATGGCCAAAACCATGGCAATGGAAGCCATCAAAAAACTGACCGCCAGTATGGTTAAAGCATCACGTCTAGTTTTGTGCTTTCCTTTATTTTTAGTCATGCCAGAACAAGTACTATATGTTTTTGGCTGCTTTGTGGCAATAGCAATAAACAAAGGGCTGTTGACTGGCCGCTAGCTGCCTGTCAACAGCCTCTATTAAACTTGCTTAAAAAACCTCCGCCAATTCGGCAATTCTTGGATGGGTCCTCAGTTTTTTTATGGCACGCTTTTCTATTTGCCTTACAGTTTCAACAGAAACTCCCATTGTTTTGCTAATCACTTTCAGGGTACTTCTCTTGTTTCCAAAAAACTCGAAGCGGTAAATGAGAACCTGTTTTTCCTTTTCCAAAAGGGCTTCTAACAGGGATATGGTATTCTCTTTCAAATTGCTTTTTAACAAAGCCAGATCAGGCCTGTAACTGTCATCGGCAAAAACATCCAGCATGCTGCCGGATTCTTCACTGTCCGATTCTCCGTCCAGAGATATTATTGAGCTGGAAATTTCCATGGCTTCATGTACGGCCCGCAAACTGATACCCAATTCCCTGGCAATTTCATCATGGCTGGGCTCCCGAGAATAAACCTGGTACAGATAGCCATAGGTTTTATGAATGCATTTAACAAGCTCTTCCTTTCTGTGTGGCAGCCGTATGGCACGCCTGGTGTTTACCAGGGAGCGGGTTATGGCCTGTTTTATCCACCAGGATGCGTAAGTGGAGAAGCGGACTTTACGCCTGTAATCAAAGCGTTCAGCAGCTTTTATAAGACCTATATTGCCTTCCTGTATCAAATCCATAAGAGGGATATCATAGTTAGAATAAGCCTGGGCAATTTTGATTACAAGGCGAAGGTTAGCTTCAATAAGTCTGGTTTTTGCACTTTCATCACCATTTTGTATAGCAATAGACAGCTCTTGTTCTTTTTCCATGCTTAAAAGCGGGATTGTTTTGATTCTGTCATAATAGGAACGGAGAGTATCTTCAGATGAAGCCTGTCTTGTTTTAGTTTTCATATCAATACCTCTATTTGTATACATGCAAATAGCATGCCAAATAGCCTGTTCAAAAATGGTATATATTATTTATTGATATAACAACGATTTAGCTGCTGCTAATTTTGTTGCCGCTATTATTGCAAAAAAACCGTATCCTTTTGTATATAAAACAACTTTTTAACTGTATTCTTTTTTATTACATTTGATTGCCTGAAAAGCAAAAACCAAGAAAATTGCAAGCTTTTATGTTT
Source organism: Spirochaetota bacterium (assembly GCA_029548805.1). Classification (GTDB taxonomy): domain Bacteria; phylum Spirochaetota; class Spirochaetia; order Treponematales; family UBA12059; genus SZUA-370. The sequence continues at coordinate 4,771 of JAKPMS010000061.1, forward strand.
GGCTGACGAATGGAACGGTACTTGCAAACAACATGCTAATTGTTGCTGTAGTAGTTTGTGCTTGACACAGTACTCAATGAAACGCGTGCAGCCGAGAAATCTCTAATAAAAGTAAAGGCAGCCAAAAGTATTGCCACCGCAAAAACTATCTTTTTCATTTAAGCAATTTAAGTGGATCCATGGCATTGCCGTTTTTAAAAACACTGAAATGAACATGGGGGCCAGTGCTGTAACCGGT
>JAKPMS010000082.1 GCA_029548805.1 Spirochaetota bacterium
TTAACTTGCACCTTATATACCACAATTACTACAAGTTATACAGGATAAAAGAGCCTTTAGTTAACTTTGTTCATGCAGAAGCGGCAGGGCTTCCTTTATTTATGATAGAGGAAGAGTTTAAAGGCTACTCTGAGGACAGAAGGTTCTTGTCTAAGCTAAAGCTAAGTGATGAAGAGAAAAGGATTTGGCTAAAGCAAGCAAAAACGCCCCTTAAAGAGAAGCCTGACTATGTGCCCAAGTTTGCCCAGGTAGCTTGATATTAAGCTTTGGGGAACTACATAAAGGTTTAGAGATTCCCTTATATGCAATTTGCTAGGCAAGTTTGATTGGCTCTATTTGTTCTGTATGTTATACTGCCGTTTTACAAAGAAAGGCGCTTTATAAATGAACATTCATATAGCTTATTATTCCGCGACAGGAAATACCAGAAAAGTGGCCAATCGTATGGCCAAGGCTGTATCCTGCAAGGCTGAGTCTATAACAAGCTGGAAGGACAGCTCAACAATTGACCTTTTGTTTTTGGGAGCGGCAGTATATGCCAACCACGGCCATGGCCTGCATGCCTCTATGAAAGCCTTTATATCCGGCCTGGATTCCAAAAAAGTAAAAGCTGTTGCGCTTTTTGGAACCGGCTTTATTCACAGCGATGCAATAGAGCGAATGCGCGATCTGGCGCACTCCAGAGGCATAAATGTACTTGGAGAAAGCTTTTTCTGCCTTGGGCGTTTTGCCTTTTTTAATCTTGGCCATCCTAACGCAAAGGACTTAAGAGAAGCAGAAGACTATGCAAAACGCATAGTTACCAGGATGTCTACGTGATTATTCGCTAAGCGTCGCATAGCGGACTCTTAGCGGTTGAACCTGAAAAACATAATATCCCCGTCTTCCACTATATAATCCCTGCCTTCTGTGCGCAGTTTGCCGGCAGCTTTAAGCGCGGATTCCGAGCCGAACTCTTTTATGTCCGCAAAAGAATAAACCTCTGCCTTTATAAAGCCCTTTTCAAAATCCGTATGAATGGTGCCGGCTGCCCTTGGCGCCTTGTTCCCGGCCTTTATGGTCCATGCCCTGCACTCGTCTTTTCCTACGGTAAAAAAGGTTCGTAGGCCAAGCAACCTGTATGCACTGCGGACCAAGGCAGAAAGACCGGGCTCATTTAGGCCTAACTCATCAAGAAAGGCTTTTTTGTCATCTGGATTGTCCATTTCAGCCAACTCCGCCTCAAACTTGCCGCAAATTGCCAGGGCCTCAGATCCTTCTTCCATGGCCCTTGCCTTTACAGCGCTGATATGGCTGTTGCCGTTTTTTATGCCGGCTTCATCCGTATTGCACACGTAAATCTGGGGCTTCATGCTAAGCAGAAACCATGGCCGGGTTTCTTCCAGCTCTTCGGGGCTTAAGTCCGCAAGCCTGGCTGGTCTGCCATCTTGCAGAACTTCCCTTACCTTGCTAAGCGCAGAAAGCTCATGCTCCGCAGCTTTTTTCTGGTCTCCGCCCAAAAGCCTCATGGAGCGCTGGACCTTTTCCAGGCGCTTGTCCACCGTGTCCAGGTCTGCAAGTGCAAGCTCCGTATTGATCACGTCTATGTCGTTTAGCGGGTCTATCCTGTTGGCTACATGTACAATATCAGGGTCTTCAAAGCAGCGGACCACATGGGCAATTATGCCGGTTTCCCTTATGTGCGCAAGAAACCTGTTGCCAAGCCCCTCCCCTTTGGAAGCGCCAGCCACCAGACCTGCTATATCCACAAATTCAATTACTGCAGGGATGCTCCGCTCCGGCATAAAAAGGCCTGTCAAATAGTCCAGCCTTGAATCAGGAATGGGAATAATGCCTGTATTTGGTTCTATGGTGCAAAACGGGTAGTTGGCAGCTTCTGCCTTTACGCTGGACAGAGCCGAAAAAATTGTAGACTTGCCCACATTGGGCAAACCCACTATGCCGCAGTTTAAAGCCATGACTTCCTCTTGCAAAAAGATATATAGTTCCCAGAAGATTAGTGTCAGCACTTTTGGATACTACATATTGTATGAAGCCGCTTAACCCTATACAAGATATGCCAATATTTTTGTAAAATGGGCTCTAACACCAAGATTTGGGGAACTATATTAACAATAAATGCCCGCCTCGTTCAATAGCAAAGCGACCAAAAGCGCGGCAGTTTCTTTTGCAACAGCCTTGCTTTAAACAGCCTATATGGATATTTTTATTTGAGCTATACGGGCATATTAAAGCCCCCGGCAAAACGGCATCAGGGCTCCAGCCGGCAAGGTGGACCGGGTGCGCAATTACCAAGGAGTTACTATGGGCATAGTAGAATTAAAGGAAGTAAAAAAGGTTTATCCGCTGGGCAAGGTGGAGGTAGAAGCCGTAAAGGGCGTGTCTTTCAGCATAGACAAGGGCGACTTTATATCCATAGCCGGCCCTTCCGGCTCCGGAAAAACCACAATACTAAATATGATAGGCCTTGTTGACCAGCCAAGCGGAGGAGAAGTCTATCTGAACGGAAGCCCCACATCCAAACTCAAGGATGCAGAGCTTACAAGACTCAGGCACGAGACTTTGGGCTTTATTTTTCAGTCCTTCAATCTTATTCCTGTGCTTAATGTATGGGAAAACATAGAGTTTCCGCTTTTGCTTGGAAAAACCCGCATTCCAAAATC